>JAANWY010000372.1 GCA_018263655.1 Anaerolineales bacterium
TCGACTTCCCTCTCTCGAACTGCGTCAACTCGAACATCTACAACGTGGCGGTGCTGACCCAGTACCGGCCTCATTCGCTCAATCGACACATCGGGGTTGGCCGGCCCTGGGACCTGGACCGCACTACGGGCGGCGTGCGCCTCCTCCAGCCCTACCAGAGCCGGCCCGGTGAAAGAACAGCGTGGCAGGAGGGCACCGCCGACGCCGTCCGGTTCCACATCGACTTTGTGCGAGACCGCTCGGGCGAACGTGTCCTCATCTTGGCCGGCGACCACATCTACAAGATGGACTACCGCCCGATGCTGCGCTTCCACGACGAGCGTCGCGCCGATGTCACGATCGCCGTCCACTCTGTCAACCCGCACGAGACCCACCGCTACGGCATGATCACGACAGATCCCGATGGCCGCGTGACCCAGTTCGAAGAGAAGCCACGACGGACGCGCAGCACCCTGGCCAGCATGGGCATATACGTGTTCGACCGCGACCTGCTCGTCGACTGGCTGATGAACGGCGGACGCGACCAGCGCGACTTCGGCCATGAGGTTATGCCCAGCCTGTTGTCCGCCGGCAAGCGCATTTTCGCCCACACCCACATGGGCTACTGGGCCGACGTAGGCACGGTCCAGGCGTTCTGGGAAGCCAATATGGCGTTGTTGGCGGAGACGCCGGCCCTCAACCTGTACGATCCGGACTGGGTGATGCACACCAAGAGCGAGGAGCGCCCCCCCGTACTCGTCGGTGACGACGCCCAAGCAGATGGAAATCTGCTGAGCGATGGCTGCCGCGTAGACGGGCGCGTGGTGCGCTCAGTGATCTCGCCTGGTGTGTACGTCGCCCCGGGCGCCGTCGTCCGCGACTCCATCATTTTCACCGATACGCAGGTCGGTGCCGGCGCTGTGGTGGACCGGGCCATCGTCGACAAAGAAATCACCATCGGAGAACAGGCTCAGATTGGACACGGCGATGACAACACGCCCAATCGCGACCTGCCCAACTTGCTCAACACTGAGCTCACCCTGGTAGGCAAGGGCGCCGAGATCCCCGAGAGCGGCGTCATAGGTCGCAACTGTGTGATTCAGCCTCACACCCCGGCCCACAAGTTGGCCGGCAAGGAGATTGCGAGTGGCAGCACGGTCTAGGGGGGAGAAAGCTCAATGACCGAGAGCTTCATCGCCGGCGCGGCAGCGATGCAAGTCGTACATGACAAGGCGCGCAACCTGGAGAAGTACCGCGAATTCATCCGTCAGGCTGCAGCGGAAGGCGTCCGACTGCTCGTATTGCCAGAAGCGTCTCTACAGGGATTTCTCTTCTACGCGGACCACCGCTTCGACCCCGATGAGTCGCGCTATCATTGGGCTAACGCCGAACTCGTCCCGGGCCCCAGCACGAACACCATCGCGGAGTGGGCGGCCGAGCACAACATGCACATCGTGTTCGGCCTGCTGGAGCGGGTCGATCACCCGGCCACCCCCGTGCTGCACAACAGCGCGGTGCTCGTGGGTCCGGAGGGCTACATCGGCACGTATCGCAAGGTCCACCGGCCCAGCGAGGAGCTGCTGCACTACCAACCGGGGCGGGACTGGCCAGTCTTCACGACCGCGTTGGGTAAAGTCGGCATGATGGTGTGCTACGATCAGTC
Organism: Anaerolineales bacterium; assembly: GCA_018263655.1. Taxonomy (GTDB): domain Bacteria; phylum Chloroflexota; class Anaerolineae; order Epilineales; family JAANWY01; genus JAANWY01. Next base: position 1,643 of record JAANWY010000372.1, read on the forward strand.
CTTCCCGGAGGCAGCACGCGAGCTCACCCTGCGCGGCGCGGAGGTTCTCGCCGTTCCCAACGCCTGGCCGGCCAGCGACCAAGCCTCCGACGACCGCTACGATTTCTTCGGCCGCGCCCGTGCCGCGGAGAACAGTCGGTGGCTGCTGCAGAGTAACCAAGTCGGTCCATCGGACACGGGCGACTTTGAATATCTGGGCGATAGCCGCATCATCGACCCCACCGGGGTGATCGTGACCCACACCGAGGCGGACGCGGAAGGCTTGGCCGTCGCGGAGATTGAGCCCGTGAAGCTGGACCCAGCACGGGCGCGCTCGGGTTGGTACCTCCAGCAGCGAGTGCCGACTACCTACACCCATATCGGAGACACCAGCCACTACGAACATCTCCGATAAGGGTGCATCCCACATTTGTTAATGACGCAATCATCATCTGAACTCCCATACCAGTATGAGTCACCATCTCGAACCCTTCGACAGGCTCAGGACGTCGCAAGTTCGAGCGTCCGGACGCCGCAACTTGTTGCGGGCTAAGAGCGTCGGCCACCGGCTTTACAGACTTGGGATACACATCTCCGATACTCACCCTTGACAAAAGAAGTCGTGTCGGATATAATGGTGTCAATATGTGAGACACCCGTCTCATATAGTGACACTCACCTAGTGACACTCACCTTGGTGCAGAAATCAGATGGCCCACTCTGTCTCCACCGCTGACAAGGTACTCGACGTGCTGCTGCTCTTCGACGAATCACAAGCAGAACTCGCTGCCGACGAAATCAGTGAGTTGATTGACACCCCGCGCAGCACAACGTACCGTTATATCCGCACCTTGCGGGATAAGGACTTCCTGGAAAAAACCGACGCCGGCACCTTCCGCCTCGGTCCGCGCCTCCTGGAACTAGGGCGCATAGCGCACCGGAAGCTGGCCATCAGCCATATTGCCTTGCCCGTCATGGAGGAGATTGCCCAGGAGACACGAGAAACCGTCCTGCTGACGCGGTTCTTCGACCGCCATGCCGTCTGTGTCGAGCGCATCGAGGGACCACAGAGTGTGCGCATCACGTTCGAGCACGGACAGATCCAACCGCTCCACGCCGGCGCTTCCTCGAAGATTCTTCTGGCCCACCTCGACGAGAACAAATGGGACGAGCACCTGGTGTTGCCACTGGAAGCCTTCACGGAGAAGACAACCACGGACCTCCACGCGCTCAGGGAACACCTCCACCGAATCCGGCGCCAGGGTTACTGCATCAGCGAGGGCGAAGTCGACGAGGGCGCCCGAGCCGTGGCTGTGCCGATTCTGGACGCGCGTGATCAGATCGTCGCCGGCCTCAGCACAGCCGGCCCCACCTTCCGGATGGACGATGCCACCGCCGAGCGGCACATCAAACTACTGCGCTCAGGGGCCGCCGCAATCTGCCAGGAACTTGTCCGCGGACATCTGTGACACTTCTCATTGACATGCCATCTGACGCTCTACCTCATCAATCTACAGACTCGTCAGCCAGACACGGCACGAGAAAGGAGGGATAGCCGACTCTTTCAAGCGATAACACAACCACAAGATTCACACTTCGTCCGCAACCGTCCGTGATCCGCTTGGACAAGGAAAAAGGCATTAGGGAAAAAGCCGCACTACGCTCTGGCTGGATCGCCAGATCCAGGCTGCAAGGCGACGGATTTGACAATCCGTCGCGAGCGTAAGTGTCACTTTTTCCTCGATGCGTAAAAAGAAAGGAAACAAGACGATGAAAAGAGCGAGACTAGTAAGCCTAGTGCTAATGATCCTTCTGCTACTCGGGTTGGCTGCGTGTGCCCAGCAAGCCGCGCCCCAACAGCCAGCTCCCGAAGAGCCGGCCGCCGAGGAAGAGGCGCCGGCTGCTGAGGAAGAACCTGCCGCAGAAGAAGGCCCCAAGTACGGCGGCACACTCAGGGCCGCCTTCCAAAACGAGTGGGCCGGCCTCGACAACCACACCGTCAGCTCCTACTCCAGCTACCAGATCCTCAACAACGTCGTGGAAGGCTTGACCTTCTTCGATGATGACCTCAACCTGGTCCCGTGGCTCGCTACGTCGTGGGAACAGTCCGAGGATGGGAAAACCTGGACCTTCAAGCTGCGCGAAGGCGTCAAGTTCCACAACGGTCGCGAGATGACGGCCGAAGACGTGAAGTGGAGCTGGGAGCGCTTCATTGACCCGGCGACCGGTGCCGGCAACGCCGGCCGTGTGGGCCCACCCGAAACGCAGATCGAAGTAATCGACAAGTACACGGTTGCCGTCACCCACCCCGAGCCCTTCGGCATCTTCCCCCAGTCCATCGGCTTTGATATGTCATCCGCCATCATTGCCAAAGAAAGTCTCGAAGACGATGGCACGATCAGTGTTCCCATCGGCACGGGACCGTTCGAGATCACAGCGGTCGAGGGAACGACGCGGCTCGTGATGGAGAAGTTCGACGACTACTGGCAAGAGGGACTGCCCTATGTAGACGAGGTCGTCATTCAACCCATTCCAGACGACACGGTGCGCGAGACGACACTGCGTGGCGGTGAAGCGGATTGGGTCCTGGCCATCGCGCCGCAGAGCTACGAATCGCTCAAGGCTGACCCGGACATCGTCGTGGCCACGGCTCCCCAGTTATCGTACGACTACGTCGGCATGAACGTGACGCGCGAGCCATTCGACGATGTGCGCGTGCGCCAGGCCATTGCACTTGCGATGGACCGCGAGCAGCTCTGCGAAGCCGGCTACTTCGGCCTGTGCGAACCCACCCAAGGACCTATCGCCTCCGGTAGCCCATGGGACTTCAACTACGAGCCCTACGATCGAGATGTAGAACGCGCCAAGGAGCTGCTGGCCGAGGCCGGCTTCCCCGACGGCTTGGAGATGGAGCTGATGCCGACAACGCAGTACGGCGAAACAGTGCGCGCCGCCCAGGTCCTGCAGCAGCAACTGGCCGACATCGGCATCGACGCCAGCATCAACGCACTGGAATGGAGCGCGTGGCTGGAGCTAGAGGGCAACTTCAAGTACGACGCCTACATCTGTAACTGGAACGGCCTCATCGACGCCGACCAGTACTACTATCTCCAGCACCACACGGGCTTGGTGTTCAACTTCACGGGCTACAGCAACCCAGAGTTCGACGATCTGGTCGAGCAGGGCCGCGCCATCAGCGACTTCGACGAGCGCTACCCGATCTACGAGGAGGCTGACAAGATCCTCGTGGATGACGCGCCCTACATCTACATGTACAACAAGAAGGAGATTCGGGCCTACGCGGACTACGTCAAAGGCTTCGTTGTGCGCCCCGACCAGGCGAACAATTTCTGGACGGTCTGGCTCGACAAGTAACGCGTGATGCGTGATGCGTAAAACGTGAAACGTGAAACGTGAAACGTAAAACGTGAAAACACGTATCACGTTTCACGCCACCTCCACAAGGACTCATTTCGTATGAACACACGCTACATCCTTCAGCGGTTGTCTCTGGCTCTGATCGTCGTCCTGGGTGTCTCATTTGTCGTCTTCCTGATCGTCTACCTTGTGCCCGGCGATCCCGCCCGCGTGATTTTGGGCGTTCAAGCTAACGAGCAGAACGTGGCGGCGATCCACAAGCGATTGGGCCTAGATCGGCCTTTCCTGGTCCAATATAGCTCCTGGCTGTGGGGCGTGGTTCATGGCGATTTCGGCAAGAGCTTGATCACCGGACAGCCCATCGGCCCGCAATTGAGGCAACGCCTGCCGGCCACCCTCCAGCTCGCTGCCGCGGCGCTTCTGATCGGTATGCTCATCGGCTTCCCGGCCGGCATCATCTCGGCCCTCAAGCCAGGCAGCAAAACCGACATCGTCACGTCAATCTTCAGCCAGGTCGGGGTCTCTATCCCCGATTTCTGGGGCGGTATCCTGTTCATCCTGCTCTTCTCGCTGACGCTCGAGTGGCTGCCGCCCAGCGGCTACACGCCGATTCGGGAGGATTTCGGCGACTGGCTCGCCCACCTCATCCTGCCATCGCTGACCGCGGGGGTGATTAGTGCCTCGATCCAGACCCGCTTTATTCGCAGCGCGATGCTGGAGGTGCTGGACAAAGACTACATCCGGACAGCGCGGGCCAAGGGGTTGCAGGAACGTATCGTCCTCATCCGTCACGCACTGCGTAACGCCATGATCACGATTGTCACCATCGTCGGTTTACAGCTCACGGCCTTGATCAGCGCCGTGGTGGTGGTTGAGGTCGTGTTCAATTGGCCGGGTCTGGGCCGGCTGGCATTGGACGCCGTTCTAGACCGCGACTACCCTCTTCTGCAAGGCGCCGTTCTCACGCTGGCCTCCATGCTGGTCCTGATCAACCTGGGTACTGACTTGCTCTACTTCTTCCTCGATCCGCGGATCGAGTACGCATGAAGCCAGTGAACAGTACACGGCAATCTTAGCTGGGGCCGGTCTCCCGACCGTGCCCCTCTGGCGTAGAGGATAGGATATTGGTTGAACTGGCAGACGTTCGGGCAGCAATCTTAGCTGGGGCCGGTCTCCCGACCGTGCCCCTCTGGCGTAGAGGATAGGATATTGGTTGAACTGGCAGACGTTCGGGCGGCGCGGACGCGCATCGAAGGC
>JAANWY010000373.1 GCA_018263655.1 Anaerolineales bacterium
TTGGAAATTGGCAAAAATGGGGTCGGTGGCAGCGGCCGCTGCCACCGACCCCATTTTTGCCACCCACTGTGGCACAGGCACTGTGGGCTTGAGCAGCTCGACAACGTCAAATTACCTGGCATGTTGGGCGAAGGTCTCCTGTCTGCGTGCGACCTGTCTGCCGTGCCGGCACAGGCAGGCCTGACCGAGCCCGATTCGCCTCTTCGACAGGCTCAGGACGCCGCTCGGTCAGAAGACCGGCCACAGCAGCGGAATGTGACATTGTCAAGGTAGTCACGAACGGAGTTCTTGTATTTATGAGTGCGCTGGATGAAGTGCCCACGCTGCGGATTGTGGCAGTTGAGAATCTCATATTGCACGAAGAAACGGACCCTCGCCGCGCCGAACGCTTGGTGGTGCGGATCCGCGAGGATGGGGTGTTGAAGAATCCGCCTGTCGTGGCCCCTCTCGCCAAGACAGGCCAGTACGTCGTGTTGGACGGAGCGAATCGCACGGCGGCGCTGGCCGGCATGGGGGTGCGGGACGCGGCGGTCCAGGTCGTCAATTACGACGAGGTGGGGCTGGACACTTGGAATCACCTCGTGGCGGGTGTTGACGACGAGGTGCTGTTTGCGGCGATTAAGAGCATCCCTGGCGTGAGTGTGCGCTCCATGGATTTACAGACAGCGCGCCGGCTCTGGCGCGACCGCGCTGTTCTAGCGTACATGGTGTGCCGTGATGGCCAAGTGCACGTCGTCGAGCCGGGCGAGAATCTCAAGCAAAGCGCCCGGTTGCTCAACCAGATGTCCAACGTCTACCGTGGCGAGGCCACCATCTACCGCGTGGAGACCGACAACACGAGCGAGCTGGGGTCATACTACGATGACGTCGCGGCGACCATCATCTACCCACCATTTCGGCCGGCCGATATCCTAAACCTCGCGTTGAACAGCGCCAAACTGCCGACGGGTATCACGCGGCACATCATCCCGCGCCGGGCGCTGCGCATCAACATCGACCTCGACTTCCTCGCCGAGGATCGGCCAGTGTCCGAGAAGAATGAGTGGCTGCAGGATTGGCTGCGGCGCAAGTTGCAGAATAAGGAAGCTCGCTACTACGAGGAACCCACGTTCCTCTTCGATGAATAGCGTGCAATGCTTCAGCAATTCTAACTATGGCGCAACTACTCAGGCTACTGCCCTCGCAGTTGAGAAATGCGGAAAAAAGGGGTCGCTGGGGGGCGGCCGCCCCCCAGCGACCCCTTTTTTCCGGTCTCTTCTTGTTGTGTAGGCACAAAGTGCCTGAGTAGTCACACTATGGCACGAAATTGGGTGCTGGCCGCATAAGAAGCATGCTGAGTAGTGAGCGTATCGAAGCGTGCTGACCGCACAAGAAGCACACTTCGATACGGCTGACGCCTACTCAGCATGCTGACCGCCATAATTAGAATTGCTGGCAATGCTTGCTGCAGCTTGACAAATCGAAGTTTTCGAATACAATAAATGTGGGAATTTCCCGCGCGCGGCGGATGGCAATCCAGCGGGTGCAATGTGGATCTAGCGAGACTCGGGTGAAGAAGGAAAGCGAAACACTCATGACTTTTATGCGATGCGTCTGTATTTAGCGGGGGCGGTAGCCTGGGCCCCGCTTCTTGTTAGGTAAGGGTGCCTAGCGAGTAGAGCGATCCGGGCCGCGACTGCTCCCGCAATTTCAGGTGGAAGCAGCGATGAGGATTCCATGCTTGGGGACTCATCGAGCCAGCCTGGTACCCTATCTGTTGTATCAGATGGGGCGGATGCATCGTAAGCACGTCAAAGCGACGGCTGTGGCCATTGCGTGGTCACGTACGTGGACTCATCGCTGTTGTGTCTCTCGATTGGACACATGCGGTGAGTTTTTTTGTTGGTAAGATGTAACCGCTCAGGCTACTGCCCTCGCAGTTGAGAAATGCGGAAAAGATGGGGGTGTGGGGGGCGGCCGCCCCCCACACCCCCATCTTCTCCGATTTCTTCTTGTGTAGGCACGAAGTGCTTGAGTAGTCACTAATCTTATACCTCAGGCAGAGAGAGTATACTACAAGGCTACAGGTTAGAGGTGGAGGGAGCGTGAAAATACGCTAAAAACCCGCTGTTGTTGCATTGGTCACATGTGGTGTTCATCAACTTCTTCGGTCCCATCGCTTATTTCTTGTTCGGTCGGAAGCAGAGTTATTTGAAACCGGCCCCGATTGCCTTCGTCTGCCGGGAAAGTCGGATAGCCTCAAACAAAGACGGAAAAGGGGCTTTTTGCGGGCAGAAACACCGATTTTAGGCATTTGCGACCGTTACTCTGTCGTCACAGCACGGGCCTAAGCGATGACGAAGTGCTCGCCATTATTGAGCAGGTCTAGCTTTCAAACCCCCCAGGTGTCCGGCGCATCTGGGGAGCTTCTGCTTCATGATAATGCTGGTTGAGGACATCGTCGAACAGTGAGTGACGTTAGGAGCGAAACGATGAATTCGGCGACTTCTGTCGCGGGATGTGGTTGTCCTATACAGTCAGGACCCTGAGATGTGAGAAGGAGCCAACTAATGGGGTAGCCAACGAAGATTGTTAGCGATTTCGTCGTCTGTCACGGTGTTGAGGAAGCGCGCCAAGCGCCGAGTCAACTCAGAAAGGGGAATTTGCTGATACACAATGATTCCGCGATGCGATTTCACGGCCTTCAGCCATGCACCGTGCAGCTTGACGAAGTCCTCTTCGTTGTGCGAGAAAATAGCGCGACCTTGCGCGACTGCGAAAGCTAACTGTTCGTCATCTGAGATTCTCTGATTCTCTGCCCAGCCCTGCCAATCTCGTGCACACTGGCGACGTCAAAACCGCGTCGACGGAGCGCTGGCGCTGCTTGAGGATGAACGTCCTCATCGAGCAACAGCCGAATAAGAAGTTGTTCCTCGGCGTCAGTCTTCATCGCTACAAGGGACCACGTTTCCGTGTTCATCGAGCGTGAGATGATGGGCTTTGAGCAGCTTCTCCTGAGATGTGTGTTCGCGGAGCCAGACCTCCATCTCTTCCTGGTGATCATGGTAGTAGCTCAGAGCATCGAGCACTTGAGCCGGCGTCAGGTGGGGTAGGGCCGCCAGAATTTCATCCACGCTTTCGCCCATTTTGTAATGCCCCACAATGGCGGAAACCGGTGTGCGTGTACCTCGGATAGTAGGCCGGCCATCGCAGATTCTAGATACCCGAACGACGTACGGGTGCTCGGGTGGGGCTTCAGTCTTTGTGACTTCTTTAATCGTCATGTTGACGCTCCTAAACTGATTGGACCATCGGTAAAGAAATTCTAGCATGTTTGGTTGATCGTTGCAATTGAGACTTCTACCCCTGTGCTTCGTATGGTATCATTGCGAATACGAGCGCGCGGGGTTGTTATGAGAATAGAGGCACCCATAACCATGCGAACGATCCAAACTCTGCAAACGTGGGTCATCCCGCTGATGGCTTACTCACTGGGAACGTGGCTGGTGGTGCGGGCGCCGGCCCTGAATCCAGCCGCCATCGTCGAAGATGCCGGCCCAGCTGATTAGTGCTGTGGGTGATCCTGGCCGGCCTCATCGCGGCGCCGCTCACTTTATCCTTGTGAATCATCTCATGTGAGGAGAATACAGAAACGGGAACAATCTTGAAGGGAATCAAGGATCACTGTTTCGAGGGCGAGGTCGGTTGAACCTGGAGACGGCCGAGTTCCAATGATGGGCAACCAATACGGACACGAAGGAGAGTGAACTTGGAACACCACTCTACTTGGATGCGTCTTATACGTGATGGCTGTGTATTGAACGAGCCAAGTTCTGATGAGGCCTCGGGATGCTACTTCAGGCAGGATCAAACTAGACTTTCTCCTGGCCAAATGAGCAGGCGCGATATTGTGTAAGTTGAGGGGCCTGGAGGCTAGGGGCCTGGAGGCTAGGGGCCTGGAGGCTAGGGGCCTGGAGGCTAGGGGCCTGGAGAAGGTAAAACGATGACAACAAGACCAATACGCTGGATCGGACTGGTTCTGCCGGCGCTGCTTCTGAGTGCATTGGTGAGCAACTGCATGCTCGCCGGCCCGGTGCCAACCCCCACGCCGACTTTCAGTTTCACGCCGACGGCGATCGCGACACCAACGCCGGCATCGACCGCTATGCCGGCGCCTACGAGCGCGCCGCCGACGGGAATTGCACCTACCCCTACCGGGGCGCCGCCGGCATCGACGAGCTCGCCTGAACCAACGCGAGCCGGCAACATCGCTGTGGTCACAGCCGGCGCGCTGAACGTGCGACGCGGCCCCGGTACCGCCTACGCCGTCATCACCAGTGCCCAAGAGGGGGCCCGGCTGACCGTCTTGGGGCAGAACGGTGACCGTGACTGGCTGTGGATCCGGCTGCCCGATGGAGGCGAGGGCTGGGTGGCGCGCACCTTTACCGACTTCCGTGGGGTGGCGCCGATTGTGGCCACACCTACGCTGCTGCCGTCGCCGACGGCTACGCCGCCAGCGTCTGCCACGCCGCGACCGCCGACTGTCACGCTACCTGCGTCTGCTACGCCGCGGCCGCTGACGCCCACGCCCACACCCACGCCGGCGATTGTGGCCTGGCGGGGAGCGTACTACGGCAATCGCAACCTGATCAGCGCTCCGGACCTGGTGCGCAACGACCCGTCCATTGACTTCGACTGGGGCAATGGTGCGCCGGCGGCTGGACTGCCGGCGGATGAGTTCTCAGTGCGTTGGGCGCGCACCTTGGCTTTCGAAGCAGGCCGATATCGGTTCCACGCTATTGTAGACGACGGCGTGCGTCTCTACCTCGACGACAGGCTGGTGATCGATGAGTGGCGCGATGGAAGCCGGCGCGAGGTTGTGGCCGAGCGAGATCTGTTCGCCGGGGAGCACAATTTGCGAGTCGAGTACTACGAGCGCGGCGGCGGCGCTGTAATCCGCATGTGGTGGGAGAAAGTGTCGACAGTGTCCTTCCCCGACTGGAAGGCTCAGTACTGGTCCAATCGCTACATGCGGGGTAACCCGGTGGCGGTGACTAACAACCGGGCCATCGACTTCCGCTGGAGTGAAGGCTCACCGGTGCAGGGGGTGCCGGCCGACGACTTCGCCGTGCGCTGGCGCCGCGAGGTGGACTTCGCATCGGGCGTCTACCGCTTCCGCGCCCGCGCCGATGACGGCCTCCGTTTCTACCTCGACGATAGCCTGGTTGTGGATGAGTGGCACGCCAGCAGCGGGGCGGACGTGTACACGGTGGATCTGATGCTGGCCGGCCGGCATGAACTCATCGTTGAGTACTATGAGGGGGATGGGACTGCGCTGATCGAATTCTGGTGGGAACGGATCGACGTGACATCGACGTGGACGCCGACTTGGACGCCATCTGTGACACCGACGACCACGCCAACCCGCACGCCAACGAGGACACCAACGGCGACACGGACGGACTGGACGACTGGGACACCGACCGTCACGCCCGTGATGCCGACACTTACACCGACGCCGCTATCGCCGACGTCTACATCAACCGTGACCCCTCCCACAGTGACGCCCACGCGGCCCACGGCTACGGCGACGTTAACGCCGACGCCAACTGCTACGCTCGTATCGCCACCCCTGACGCCGGCGCAACCAACCGCCACGCCGGCGGGGACGCTAACACCGACACCCACCCTGGTTCCGTTGCCGGCCGGCGTGCGCCTGAGTGAGGTATTGCCGGTGCCCCGCCTCGTCGACTGGAACGCCGACGGCTTCGTCAACCCAGGCGATGAGTGGATCGAACTCTACAATGCAGGTTCGACGGCCATTGACCTCAGCGGCTGGTTCTTGGACGACGCAGGGCACGGCAGCCAACCCTACCGGATTCCGCCCGGCACGGTTCTGGGGCCCGAAGCATTGGCTGTCTTCTACCGCAAGGCGACTGACATTGACCTTTACAACAAAGGCGACACGGTCCGGTTGCTCGACCTCGACGGTGAAGTTGTGGACAGTGTTACCTTCGATGCACTGGCTCCCGATACCAGCTTCAGCCGCGACATGGCCAATACCTGGCACACCGATTGGCCGCCCAGCGCCGGCGCACCCAACGCTAGCTCGAGCCGAGATACGGCCGATGCGTACGCCAGCGCTCCGCTTAGCCGTGGCGCGCCCAACGTCCGGCCACCTCACCCTCTCAAATGCGATCCTTCAACGAGCGGGCGGGAAGTGTGTGTAGAATAGGAGAAACTTGAACATGAAAAGGAGATCGTCAGATGAAAATCGTGAATCGGATGATGGCCGTCGTCGGAGTGGTGGTCGTGTTCGCTCTGACGGTGACCACGGTCGCTGCCGACGCGCCGCCAAGCCTGGATCGTACGCGCACCGGCAGCATAGTGGGCAACAGCGGGGGGGCCTTTGAGTACTACACGTTCAAGCACCCCGGCGCCGGCAAGCTTGTCAAGCTGCGGATGACGTTCAGTCCGTGGCACCCGAACAAGGAAGGCGGCATCGGTTTCAACCTGTACGCCGAACAGGGCAAGCTGGCTGGCCAGGGCGTGAAGGTGGATTCGTCTTCGACAGAGTTAGCGCTCGCCGTCGCGGCGGATTTCCCAACACAGTATCTGGTTCAGGTGCACAATTACTATCCGGGCTTTCGCCTGGGCTATTCGCTGCGCCCGGAGGGGCTGGCGGAGGCCCAGGCCGAGGTTGGACCGCCGGCCACCGATGGCGCTGCGCAGAGGCCGGCCCGCCTGGTTCACCTGGCGATGGGGGACGTTCCAGGACAGCGGCATGGCAGCTTCGATTTCTACGAGCTCCGTCACCCAGGCGACGAGAACATCTGGATCAAGATGGTCTACTACCCGAACCACTGGATTATTGCTGACGGGGTCGGCTTCAACGTCTACCGGGGGCCCGAGCGAGTGGCAGAGGGTCAGGCGCTGGGTCTTGACAGACACATCCGCTGGGTGAAGCTCGCGCCGGCTGAGCCGACGACGTTCCTGATCCAGGTCTACAACTACATTCCAGAGATTCTGCTGGACTATCGCTTGGCCGTTACGGAGCAGCAGGTCGGGCCGTGACGGTGTGACGGATTTAGAGTCATGGACATCTGGAAGTTCTTCGACATCACACATAAAGAGCACGTTGTCTGCAACCCAATGAGTGTCGAGAAAATCGACGAGCTCATTGGGCTATTGCGGTTGCAGCCGGGGGCGCACGTGATCGAGATTGCGTGCGGCAAAGGTGAGTTTCTCGTGCGTCTGGCCGAACACTACGGCGTAGCCGGCATCGGCGTCGACATCTCGCCCTATTGCATTCACGACGCTAAGCAGAAGGCGCGGGAGCGCGTTCCAGATGCTCAACTCGAGTTCATCGAGATGGACGGTGCCGAGTTTCAGCCTGATGAGGCCGAGTCCTGCGATCTCGCCGTGTGTCTCGGGGCCAGTTGGATTTTCGACGGGTATCGCGGCACGCTGGAGGCGCTCATGGAGATGACGGTGCCCGGTGGCTTGGTCATCGTGGGTGAGCCGTTCTGGATGCGGGAGCCGGACCAGGCGTATCTCGCCGCCGTCGATTGGCAGCCCGACACCTACAGCACGCACCACGGCAACGCGGAGATCGGTGAAGGGCTGGGGCTGACGCTGCTGTACAGCATAGTGAGCGGCCACGACGATTGGGACCGCTATGAAGGGCTCCAGTGGTACGCCTCTCACGAGTATGCGCGCACCCACCCCGACGATCCCGACGTCCCCGAGCTGTTGGCGGATGTGGAGCGTAGCAAGGAAATCTATCTCAAGTGGGCGCGCGACACGCTGGGCTGGGCCATATACGTATTTCGCAAGCTAAGGATTGAGAACTAAATAACTTCCCCCGCAGTTGCGAAATGCGGAAAAAGGGGTCGGTGGGGGGCGGCCGCCCCCACCGACCCCTTTTTCCGGACTCTTCTTGTGTAGGCACGAAGTGCCTGAGTAGTTACGAATTCCTAATGAGAACCAGGGATGGTTTGCCTTTAGTTTCCGCTATTTTTCATCAATTTCGCACAAC
>JAANWY010000374.1 GCA_018263655.1 Anaerolineales bacterium
AGGGGAAAGCCCGCCGGCAATCGGGATCCTTGCCGCCCTCCAGGCCAATCTCGTCCCCGTAGTAAATGGCTGGAGCACCAGGGTACGTCATTTGGAACAACGTCGCCAGCCGTAGGGCCGATTCATCCCCTTTCGCAATGCTCAGAAATCGCGCCGTGTCGTGACTGTCCAACAAATTCAGGAGAGCGTGGTTGATCTCGGGGTCATAAAGCGCCAAGATCCTGTCAATCTCGTCGGCGAATTGGCCGGCGTCCAGTTTCGGCACTGGCGAATAGCCAACGCCAGATAGCAATTCTCGGTCTGCATCCCGAATGAAGAACCCCAGACAGGCTCTTGTGAACAAGTAGTTCATCGTCGCGTCAAACTGGTCGCCCTTAAGCCATCGAGACGCATCCTGCCATATCTCGCCGACGATGTAGGCATCGGGGTTTGCACCCTTCACCCGCCGGCAAAACTCGCGCCAAAAATCATCGTCGTCGATCTCAGTCGGCACATCCAAGCGCCAGCCATCGATGCCCAACTCGATCCAGTGCCGGCCCACATCCCACAGGAACTCGCGGACAGCCGGCGTGTCCGTATTGAACTTGGGCAGAGCATGAAGGTTCCACCACGCGGCATAGTTTGGTGACTTCCCGGCATCATACGCATGGAGTGGAAATCCTTTGACTTTGAACCAGTCCAGGTAGGGCGAGTGGGCTTGGTTTTCTAGAAGGTGGTGAAATTGATAGAGGCCTCGACTTGCGTGGTTGAAAACGCCGTCCAGCACGATCCGGATGCCGCCGGCGTGGGCAGCGTCCAGCAGCGTCCGCAAGGCACCGTCACCTCCGAGGATCGGGTCGACGCGATAATAGTCGTAGGGGTGATAGCGGTGATTAGCGGCGGATTGGAAGATCGGATTGAAGTAGATGGCCGTAACGCCAAGATCCTGAAGATAATCCAGACGCTCGGCCACCCCCAGTAGATCACCGCCCTTGAATCCGTAGCGGGTTGGCGGATCGCCCCACGCTTCCAAGCTCGATGGTTTCGGCACAGCATCGCTACGGGCAAAACGATCGGGAAAGATCTGGTAGAACACAGCGTCGGCGATCCAATCTGGGGTGTTGATAGATGTCATACGTCCTCTCTGACTCCCTTCCGTCAGCATTGACTTAGCTGCAATCGGGCGATTCTATGTGAAAGCTTCTGGCCCAATTCTACACGATCTGTGCATATAAGTTAACTGCGGAAAAGGGGGCGGCCGCCCCCTCCTCAGTATTTTGGCGTAGGCACGATGGTGCGGGCCTTTGCCGGCGATGGGCAGCATGGTATAATATCGACAACACTGACATTGGGCAGAAGTATCTGCATAATCGTTCAGGTTGTGGGGACCCTTGCGAAGGTTTGCCAATCGCATTCGGGTTGAAAGGCCCTTCGCCAGTCGAAAATCGGCCTCTTGCCACTTGCCAAGGCTGCTCCTAACCTTCGCAAGGGTAGCTGAACGCTCACGTATTTGCGTGTCCAGGGCTGGAAGAGGACTTCCTTCTTATGTACATTCGACCGGAGCGCCGCCGGCGACGACGATGGCCGTGGTTGGTCTTGCTCGTGATCATCGGTCTCGGAGCCGGCTACTACACCGGTTACCTGCCAACTGACCGCTTGCCGGCTCGCTTCCAACGCTCCCGCGACAAGGTGGCGCCGACTCCGGTCGAGTCGGCCGTTCAGGCAATCTCAGAGCTCCTGATCGACGCAAACCAGGCTCTGGAACGGGGCAAAGTCGACACAGCGATCAAGAATTATCGTGCTGCTTTAGAAATCAACCCGGACAACGTCACCGCGCTTTCGAAACTTGCTCATCTGTTGACCATCCACCGCAGCTACGACGAGGCGCTCGCGAAAGCTCGACGAGCCACGGAATTGGCTCCGGGCAACCCCGACGCGCACACCACGTTGGCGATGGCCCTCGACTGGGCCGGCCAACCCGATGCTGCCATCGAAGCCGCGTTGATGGCGCTTGATCTCGACGCGCAGCATGTGCCGGCATTGGCCTATCTGGCAGAAGCCTACGCCGACAAGGGGCGCTGGAAGTTGTCCATGGAAACAGCCCAGCAAGCCGTCGAGGTCAACCCTGACCATTACCTAGCCCAGCGCAACCTTGGCTATGCCCGCGAAGCACAGGGAGACTACCGCGGCGCCATCGAAGCGTACCGTCAGGCCATCTCGCTGAAGCCCAACCTCAGCTACCTCTACCTGGATGTGGCCCGCAATCTGCGAGTTCTGGGGGACAGGGAAGGCGCCATCGCCGAAGTCGAAAAGGCAACGGAGGTGGATCCGAACGATCCGGCCGCCCACGACCAACTTGGCCTAATCTACTACACCAGTCAGGAGTTCGAACGTGCCGCTGTCGCATTCAAGAAGGCTATCGAAGCCAATTCCGAGTATGCGCTCCCCTACGCTCACTTGGGGTGGGTTCTCTACGCCCAGCGCCAGTACGAAGAAGCCATCCCCCCGTTGAAGAAGGCCTTGGAGTTGGGCGCCGAATCCGTTGAGTACTACTACGAAATTGGGCTCTCGTACGCCCTCATCGACCAGTGCGCAGAAGCCATCCCCTGGCTCGAGAAAGCTCTGGAAATCGACCCGGACGCCCAGCCGGCCCACGAAGGCATGCAGCTCTGCGGCCAGGAATAGTGATCAATCGATTGTATTTGCATTTCTCCGCCTTTTGAGTATAATTCTCCCGTAATTGGCACTCTCTCGCGTAGAGTGCTAATGTTTTGTGATTTCATCATCCGTCAGAAGGACGAAGCTTGAGAACTACGCTCGTCTATAGACGCCCGCGGACGGGTTTCGCAAACTTCACCGCGTGCGTCCACAATCTATCACCACTAGATTAAGGAGGTTGTTTGCTCGATGGCCAAGAAACTTCGCCCGCTGGGCAATCGCGTAATCGTCGCACCGATGGAACAAGAAGAGATGACGGCCGGCGGCATCTACGTACCGGAGACGGCCAAGAAAAAGCCGCAGGAAGGCAAAGTCATTGCCGTGGGGCCAGGCCAACGGCAGGACGACGGCAGTCGTACCCCGATGGACGTCGACGAAGGTGACCTGGTTATCTACGCCAAGTACGGCGGCACTGAGTTCAAGATTGACGACCAGGAATTGCTCATTCTGAGTGAAGGCGATATTCTCGCCAAGGTCGAGTCCTAACTGAGGATTGAGAATTAAATAGCTTCCCCAATTGAAGCTGAAATCTCGAGTAATTCAACGGCAAAATGGGCAAGTTATTTAATCCTTAATCCTAAACGCAAATCAACACGTGCACAAGCACAGAACTGAAGGAGGAAATTAGCCATGCCAAAACAACTCTCGTTTTCGGAGAATGCACGCCGTGACTTGAAGGCCGGCGTAGATGCCTTGGCCAACGCAGTCAAAGTTACACTGGGGCCTAAGGGGCGTAACGTAGCCCTGGATAAGAAGTTCGGCGCCCCCACCATCACCCACGACGGTGTCACCGTTGCTAAGGAAATCGAGCTCGAAGACCCATACCCCAATATGGGCGCCCAGCTCCTGAAGGAAGCTGCCACCCGCACCAACGACGTGGCCGGCGACGGCACCACCACCGCAACCGTTCTTGCTCAATCGATCGTCAACGAAGGCCTGAAGAACGTAGCAGCCGGCGCCAACCCCATGCTCCTCAAGCGCGGCATCGAGTGGGCTTCGCAGCAGCTCGTCGAGAACATCCGCGGACAGTCCAAAGAAATTCGTGACAAGGACGAAATCGCGAACGTTGCCGCTATCTCGGCCGCCGACCAGACCATTGGCGACCTGATCGCCGAGGTCATGGACAAAGTCGGCAAGGACGGCGTCATTACCGTCGAGGAGAGCAAGGGGCTTGCCTTCGAGACGGAGTACGTCGAGGGCATGCAGTTCGACCGGGGTTACATCAGCCCGTACTTCGTCACCGACGCCGAGCGCATGGAGGCCACCCTCGACGAACCGCACATTCTGGTGACGGACCGCAAGCTCAGCGCCGCCAACGACATCGTCCCCCTCATGGAGAAGCTGGTCCAGGTAGGCACCCGCAACTTCGTTGTGCTCGCTGAGGACATCGAGGGTGAAGCGCTGGCCACCCTGGTGCTGAACAAACTCCGCGGCACTTTCAATGCTCTGGCCGTGAAGGCCCCCGGCTTCGGCGATCGTCGCAAGCAGATGCTTCAGGATATCGCGATCCTGACCGGCGCCACCGTCATCTCTGAAGAAGTGGGTCGCAAGCTGGACACCACCACGCTCAACGACCTGGGTCGCGCCGACAAGATCGTTTCCACCAAGGACGAGACGACCGTCGTCGGTGGTCGCGGCGACGATTCCGCCATCCGAGGGCGAATCGAGCAGATTCGGACGCAGACGGAGACGACGACCAGCGACTACGACCGCGAGAAGCTACAGGAGCGTCTGGCCAAGCTAGCCGGCGGCGTTGCCATCATCGGCGTGGGCGCCGCCACCGAGGTCGAGCTCAAGGAGAAGAAGCACCGTGTCGAGGATGCGCTGAGCGCCACCCGCGCTGCTGTTGAGGAGGGCATCGTGCCGGGCGGTGGTGTCGCCCTGCTGAACGCCATCCCCGCGCTGGATGACGTACCCTACACATCAGACAGCGCTGAGGCGACCGGGGCGCGCATCGCGCGCCGCGCGCTGGAGGAGCCCATGCGGCAACTGGCACAGAACGCCGGCGCCGATGGCGCGGTGATTGTCCAGAACGTTCTGCGCTACCAGCAGGAGCGGGACAACACCAGTCTGGGCTACAACGTCCTAAGCGGTGAGTACGAAGACATGGTGGATGCCGGCATCATCGACCCGGCGATGGTCACGCGCAGCGCTGTCGAGAACGCGGCCAGCATCGCGGCCATGATCCTCACCACCGAAGCGCTCATCACGGACATTCCGGAAGAAGAGCCAGAAATGCCTCCGATGCCGCAGTACTAGCAACAACCACCAAAATCGCACCAGTGAGGGCGGTTTGGAGAGCAAGTAGGTTTCTCCAAACCGCCCTCCGCTAAATATCATCTACTCCACGCTCGAGCGGCAATTCGGGGACGAGACTCAGAAGATCCAAATTTGTGCTGAAGCTCGCCTTCGCACACCGGAGGCAATCGGAGGCAACCGGAGGCAACCGGAGACAACATGCCAAATACCTGGATTCGGTGGGGCATCGAAGTCATCCAGTTGGCACAATCCCACAACAGCGACACTGTCGATGCAGTATTCCGGCTTTTCACGTTCCTGGGGTACGAAGAATTCTACCTACTCCTCATCCCAGTGATTTTCTGGTGCCTCGATAAGCGGGTGGGGGTTCGCCTAGCGACCATCTTGTTGCTGTCAGGCTACCTCAACTTCGTCTTCAAGAACATGTTGGGCTGGCCTCGCCCGCCGGCCGACCAAGTGCGCCAGGTCACACACGAAGAAAGCTTCGGCATGCCAAGCGGTCACGCACAGAATGCCGTCGTCGTCTTCGGCTATCTCTCATCCGTGGGTGCATACGGCTGGGGAATCGCCGCCCTCATCGCAGTGATGATCGGCGTATCGCGAGTTTTTCTGGGCACACACTTCCCACAAGACGTAATTGGTGGGTGGATTATGGGCCTGGTGATCCTGGGATTCGCACTCACGTTTCTGGAGAAGTGGAACGCGAATCGGCTTTCGCCAAACGCCGTCTGGGCCGTGACACTTGGGGGACCAATCGCTCTAGCGATTGCACACACTACGTCCAACACGGTACAGACGATGGGAGCGCTGTGGGGACTGGGAGCCGGCTATCTACTGCAGCAGCGACTGGTGCGCTTCAACCCACACACGACGTGGCGCCGGCAAATCGCGAAGATTGCGGTAGGGGTTGCCGTACTCTTCGGCTTGTCAATCGGTCTGAAGGCTCTTCTCCCGGACGGCAACGCATTTCGCTTCCTGCGCTATGGCATCATCGGAGTGTGGGCAACATTCCTGACCCCCTGGCTGTTCGTCAGGCTGGGTTGGGGTTGACCGAGCCTGTCCCGAGCCTCATCCAGCGCTACCCTTGATCGGGAACCGCTGTTCCAGGACCGACCAAGTACACATCGGACCAGGCCTCGTAGTGACTCTCGAATTCCTGACGAGTGACGACCTCGCCCTCCTTCTTGATGATTCGATACACTGTGACATCCGAGCCCTCGTTGGCCCAGTCGATCTGCTTGATCGTGCCGGAGGACA
This sequence comes from Anaerolineales bacterium, assembly GCA_018263655.1. Classification (GTDB taxonomy): domain Bacteria; phylum Chloroflexota; class Anaerolineae; order Epilineales; family JAANWY01; genus JAANWY01. Next base: position 6,214 of record JAANWY010000374.1, read on the forward strand.
GTTCCTCATCAACCTCGTAAACCGGGTCGCCAGGAGGCGTCACGTTTTCGATCTCCGGCCCCTCCAGTTCGACTTCTCGATCGGGCTTCGTGCCGTAGAAGTAGAACGTCACGGTGCCGGCGCGCTCGTCCACTTCGGTTTCAATTAAGAGATATGCCCCAGTGTCATTGCGGAACTTGAAGTCGATCAGGGGCGAGAAAATGGTCGCATCCAGGCCGGGGATCGAGTTGGTCTCGTACCACCCCACCCGGTAACCGTGAGCCCAACGTTCCTCAATCGGGAATCCGCCGAAGAAGGCGGCACGGAACGCCGTCGTCGACACCTGGCACACGCCGCCGCCAATGCCGACGGCTGTGCGGTCCCCCTCGATGATATACGCCTCTTCGTACCCTTCTTCCTCACTGACATCGCCAAGATACCGGTTGAACGAGAAGACCCCGTTGGGCGGGACCACAACCCCCTCGAACTTGGATGCCGAGACTTGGATATTCTTGACGCGGCCCGCTGGCGAGCCCTTGAAGTACGTTGTGGCTTTGTTGACCAGATCCTTGATGCCCATGTTGCCAACATCGCGAGCATCGACCGCCGGCTTCTCGATGATCACGCTTAGATCCACCGTCCGCTCCACGCTCTCCGTCGCTGCGACGATGCGGTCAGTGGTTGCGTCCACATCCAGCGCTCGGCCTTCGCGGCTCATTTTGGTCACCTGAACCTGCCCAGTGCTCGGATCGAAGTCGAGACGTGCATCTTCCGGTAACTGATAGACCTGGGCCGCCAGGGGCTCGACCCAACTGCGCACCTGGGCCGGATCGATGTACGCACTGAATGCCGGCTCCCCCTCGCCCGCCGGCTTGTTCAGAACCAACCATTGGCGCAGCATCTCCCGCGTAATCGTCCATGTGCGGTCTTCGTAGCGAACCTCGATCGGCGCGCTCAGAAGCTGATCAATCCGCTGTTTGGCAGCGATGGCGGGGGCATCACGGACGGTTGGCGCGATGAGGTCAATTTCCAAATCGATGGGCGCCTCAGAATGACGCAATATGCGCTGTTCGATTTCCGAAACCGCTGCGTCCACATCGAGGCGTCGCCCAGCACGGCTGGGAATCACTCGCGCGCTGTAGCCTTCTAGTGTTACATCAGCATCCCGGGCCGGCAAGTCGATCTTCTCCGCCAGCCGCTCGACATACCCGCGCGCCTGGACTGGATCAAAAACAGTGTTCGGTACCACCGTGTGTCCATTTCGAAAGATATCGATCTGCCGCCACAGATTCCTTCGAAAATCCCCGGCGCGACCAACGGCGTATGCTTCGGCGACCGCCGAGTGAGCGTCAAGTTGTGCACCCAAATCCTGGGGACTCGCCTCCCAAGACACCCCGCCTCCACGGAATACGAGCCGTGCATCCTCGTAGTACCGAATCTTGTCGTGCAGGTAGGCCTCGGCATCCGCCGGCGTCATACGACTGACGTCCCACCCCAAGACGTCTACGCCGCGATAGATACGGCCGGCATACCGCCACTGATAGGCAAACACCCCGACCAGCAGCACGAGGGTGAGTACAATGACCAGAGCACTGGGCGCAACCAGCAGCCAGCGCAAGACAGATCGATGGCCAGAAGACCTTGTGCCGGCGGTCGTCCGTGCGCTGTCAATCATAGACTCGACTCCTTAGCTCCCTCGATGGCCAAACCCATCCTCTCGTCCGATGTCGTAGAGCGTTGGGGCAAATTGGATGCGGCCCCTCCTCCGGATCAACGCAGGATGGTGCTGAGCCCGCACGCTGGGCGTCGCGCCGGCGGTGGAGACGCCGTACCTGAGTGGTCACCAGTATATCATGAATACTATGTAGAGGCAACTTGCTCCGATAGCCGATTCAAGCGTATCCGAGAGAACAATTTTCCGTTTGATATATTGCGTTGGATAATCGTAGACGAGACATCTAGGAAACGTAGCCAAAGCGTCTCGCTGAAAGGTCACAATGCCGAATGAATTGATACTTGTGGTAGACGACGAGCCAGACATCCTCAAGCTCTGTGATCGGATTCTATCTACGAAAGGGTACAACGTTTACACCGCCAGCTCCGGCACTCGAGCGATCGAGATTGCACGGGAGACGCCCCTTGATGTCGTGCTGCTCGATATCAAGATGCCCGACGGCGATGGTATCACCATCTTCAGCAAGATCAAGCGCTACCAGCCTGAAGTCGCTGGCATCGTCATCACTGGCTATCCATCAATGGAAGCCGCCATCGAGGCACTCAGACATGACATCTCCAGCTTCGTCCTGAAGCCTTTCACACCGGGTGAGCTCCGCCAAGCCGTAGCCGATGCCCTGGACCGCCGGCAGTTGGAGCGTGACTATGCCCGGCTCCAAACCCTCATCCCGCTGTACGACTTGAGTCGGTCACTGATGACGACCGTCGATATCGATGCATTGCTCGACCAGGTTGTGGACATTGCGCTGCAGGAAACAGAAGCGGATCGCGTCTCGCTGATGCTAGAGCACGCCGGCAAGCTCTCCATCAAGGCTGCACGCGGATTGCCAGAAGACATACAGATCAAGAAGACGGAAACACCCATCGGCGAAGGCATCGCCGGCTGGGTTGCGAAGCACGGAGAGCCCCTCCTGCTGAATCCAGATGTCGCTATGCCGCCAGCGTTGGACGACGCGCTAACTCGAGACGAAATCGCATCGGCAGTCTGCGTTCCTCTGGCTCTAAAGGACCGTGTGATCGGCGTGCTCAACTTGACAAAGCTGGAATCCACCGAGAGGCCTTTTACACCTAGCCAACGCGATCTGCTCACCGTATTGGCCAGCCAAATCGCTATCGCTATCGAGAACGCGCGCCTGTTCCACCGCCAGCAAACCTTAACGCATGAGCTCGCCCAGGCCAACGCCAATTTGCGAGGGCTCCAACAGGCCGCCACAGCGATCACAAGCCGGCTCAGCCCGGAACGCGTTTTGCAGACCATTCTCGATGGCTGCGCAGGTGTGATGGAGAATGCGACGATTTCTCTCGGGCTCTTGGACCCTGACAGTAAGAGCATCGAGGTTCACCTCCACCACGGCGACTCCCAGACGCGTCAGACCACTACCCACCAGCTCGAAGCGCGCCACGTCGAGATGATCGAAGTACGCAACAAGACCACGGAGGTGCTCGAAGAACAACTCCACCCCTTGCTCATGGACGCGATGGAGCCGACATCTGTTGGCGAACCAACCTCTGTTGGCGAACCAACATTCGTTGACATTATCCCGCTATCGGTGCAGGGCCAAGTCCTGGGGGCCATGGCTGTAGGCGCCCGACAGGAATTGAGCGAAACAGACATCATGGCCCTCAGGACCTTCGCCGATCAAGCAGCCGTTTCTATTGCAAATGCCCGGCTATTCTCGGATCTTCAAGAAGGCTATGAAGAATCGCGGGAACTTAATCGCCTCAAGAACGAGTTCATCGGCATCTCCACAGACAGGTTGAACACTTCCCTCTCTCTCATCAACACCCATGCACAACGCTTTAGTGAGTCGATTCCCGAGGATCTGCAGGCAGAGTTGGAAGAACTTCGCGATGCAGCCAACGCACTGGAACGGCAGATCAACGGCCTGTCAGAGCTGTCCAACTTGGAGCCGGGAGGCCGGGCGTTACGCAGAGAACCTGTCGCCATTGAAGAAGTCATCACGACAATCGTCAATCGGGTAAGCCCGCTAATTGAAGCCAGGGAACAAGATTTTAGGATCGAGCTGGCGGCTGATCTTCCAGCGGTTGAAGCTGATCGGACGAAGCTAGAGATTGTGGTTTCCGACTTGATACTCCATGCAGCCAAGTCAACGCAAGCGCACGGTGAACTCGGCATTCGGGCTGACGCAACCAAGGATGAGGTTCACATCTCCGTGTGGGACACGGCGCCGGCGATCCCGGCGGAAGATCAGACGGATATCTGCGACACTCCCCTAGCAGCCGTGGATTCTGTGCTGCAACGGACCAGAAGCTCTGGCCCCGCACTGCCAATCGTCCGCCGGCTGGTCGAACGACACGGAGGATACATCACGCTGGACAGCGAGCCTGGGACAGGTAACACCTTCAAGCTCGCTCTGCCCTTGAGCCCAGCGCCTGAGGGGTGATCGTGCCGCCAGACGGCAACTTGCCGTGTGTCTGTTCAGGTGAAGGTGATTCTTGCGAAGGGTTGGCAGTTGATTTCAACTTGAAGGCCCTTCGCCTAGCCAAAACCGGCCTGTTGCCAAGGCTGTTGTGAATACGTCAGCGGTACAGGCTGTGAGCTTGAATATAAGCTTCGACGTCTGCCGGCACGTAGTACCGAATCGTTCGACCTTCGCGAACGCGCCGGCGTAGACCTGTTGACGAGACGTTCAGCAACGGCATCGATACGCTCTCAACGTTGCGGGAAATACCGGGGAGAATTGACTCGAGTTCTTCCCTGCTAATATCGAATCCAGGTCGATCGACCACGGCCAGCCGGCACAGCGACACGACCTCTCGCGGTTGGCGCCAGTTCGATAGATCGGCGAGCATATCCATGCCGACAATGAAATAAATCTCCGTGCCAGCCCCCCACCGCTCTCGAAGCAAGTGCAGTGTCTCGACGGTATAAGAAGGACCCGACCGCTCCACGTCGACAAGAGAGACGCAGAAGTGGGGGTTCGACGCCACAGCCCGCCGCACCATCTCCACCCGGTGCTCACTGACCGTAATGTGTTCTCCCAATTTGTGAGGAGGCGTGCCGGCTGGCATGAAGAAGACCCGTTCCAAACTCAGTTGTACGCGGGCCTCCTCAGCCGCTATCAGATGCGCAATATGCGGCGGGTCGAAAGTCCCTCCCAGCACCCCGACTTTCATAATCATTTTTGGTGACTACTCAGGCACTTCGTGCCTACACAAGAAGAGACCGGAAAAGATGGGGGTGTGGGGGGCGGCCGCCCCCCACACCCCCATCTTTTCCGCATTTCTCAACTGCGAGGAATGATCATCCTAG
>JAANWY010000375.1 GCA_018263655.1 Anaerolineales bacterium
AGCTGGTCGGTGTTGTTGTTGTTTATCTTCACTCAGATCAGCTTGTGTTGACCATAAAGTGGTACACTTTTACTTCGGCGTTTTTGGTACACTTTTCACTCGTTGACAACACTTCGCTTTCATACTGGTCACAACTGAGTTCATCGAAGGGCTTGTCGAAGGGTTTGAGGGCGTGATTTCGCCGCCTCGCACTCACATAACGCCTATCTTAAATTGTCTGTCTATCCAGTGAATTGCTAGCGTCGGCCGGCCAAACCTGCTATAATAGTAACAGTCGGGAATTGAGAAAAAAGGGGGTGGTGGGGGACGCCTACCACCGCCCCCTTTTCGGTCTGATCTGGCGCAGGGACTGCACGTCTGATTAGTCGACCATAATATCAACGCCTGACGACGACAAAAAATGCCGAGGGTGGGAGTCGAACCCACACGGGGTGAAAGCCCCACGGGTTTTTGAGACCCGCGCGTCTACCAGTTTCGCCACCTCGGCACAACCTAGCGTAAGTATAGCCGGGTCTGGGGAATCCGTCAAACGCAATGAGTGCAGCTAAGTTCAACGCAGAGGCCCTAATCGAACAAGCGCAAGCCGGCGACCTACAGGCCTTCAATCAACTGGTCTACCACTACCAGAGCATCACCTACAACGTGGCCTACCGGATCCTAAGTGATCCAGATGCTGCCGCGGATGCGACCCAGGATGCCTTCCTGTCGGCCTACCGGGCGTTGGATTCGTTCCGTGGGGGGTCATTCAAAGCCTGGATCCTGCGGATTGTCACCAACGCTTGCTACGATCAGCTGCGCCGCAAGAAGCGCCGACCCACCAGCTCACTGGATGCTCTGCTGGTCGGCCCCGGGCCTCACGAAGCCTTCGTCGACCACGTTGAGAACCCCGAGTCCCACGCCGTGCGCCAAGACCTGGGCCGCGCCATCCAGGGCGCACTGCAGAGACTCCCAGAGGATCAACGTGCCACGGTTGTTCTGGCCGATATCGAGGGTCTGCACTACAAAGAGATCGCCGAGATCACGGGGGTCGAACTCGGCACCGTGAAATCTCGTCTAAGCCGGGGGCGGGCCCGAATGCGGGACTTCCTACGCCAGGAAGAGGAACTTTTGCCCCGCCGGTATCGTCTTAGGGGCAACAACTGATCAGGCGGCCAGAGCGGATCGAAGCGAAATGACGAGTTCTGAGACTCATCGAACCCAAACGAACACCATGCATCTCGACATTGAACTAACATCGGCTTACATTGACAGCGAAGTGACACCGAGCGAGGCAGCGCACATCGAGCACCACCTACAAGAGTGCCGGCGCTGTAACGGCGAGCTAGCATCCCTGCGCTGGACCGTCAACTTACTGCGAGAAGTCCCACCGGTACCGGTGCCGCGCTCTTTCGTCGTTCGTCAAGCTGACATTGAACCTGAACCGGCGCGCCAGCCGTTCACTCTACCCAACTGGCTCGTCAACGGCCTGCCGTGGGCGACTGCTGTCACGGCAGTGCTCGTTGTCCTGACCTTCTCAGCCGACATCTTCTTCGATAGCTGGCTCGCCAACGCTCCCGCCGCCATGGAAGCACCAATGGCACGATCAGCGAGGGAAGAGAGTGCCCCGTTGGCCGCCGAGGCGCCGGCCGCCGAAAGCGAAACGGCGCCCCGGGCGCCGGCCACCGCCGCGAAAGAACGTACCACCCCCGTCGAGCTGGCCGAGGGGCCACCCGAACAGCCGGCGCCGGCCGACAGCGAACGAGCCACCATCCAACTAGAGAGCGAGCCACAGGCCGCACAACCTAAAGCCGGATCGCAAAAGGAAACGGTCCCCAGCGCCACCACCCAGCCTCAAGCGGCCTCGGAGCAGTCCGAGGATCAAGTTCAGGCACTTGCCGCCCCCGAACCAACGCAAGTCCCACAGACTGCAGAGCGAGAAGCGGCTGCTAACTTCTTCAGAGCCCCAGTTAGAGCCCTTGAGATTGGCCTGACTAGTTTGCTGATAGTGCTCCTGATCCTCAGCCTGTGGGCACGCCGGCAGCACCTGGCGTAAAAGCCCCTCCCCCCTTCAACCAAAAGGGCCGCACCCATTGGGTGCGGCCCTTTCAGGTTCGCTCGTCCCTATATGTGGCCCCCCATTTCTTCGAGAAGCCACCCGTACAGCACAGCGCAAATCCTCAGGCAGTTGTCATTCAGATAGGAATCACCAGACCCCCATGTGAACCACCGAATTCGCCGCCACTCACGGCGGCTCCTCGTCAAGGCCTGACGCTCCCCCACGTGTGCAGCAGACTCGTGCCGGCGCGCACTAAACTACCAAGGACTCCTCGCTCTGCGGATTAAAGAGGTGCATGTTGTCCATATTCATAACGACCTGCACGTCATTACCGATGGTGACCTGAGTGCGCGGATCAACGCGCGCGATGAACGACCTGCCACCCGTCAAGAGATACAGGAAAATCTCGTTGCCCATCAACTCGGTCACGTCTACCTCCGCCTCCACTGGCGCCGCGATAATACCCGGAGACGCGAACTCGGGATGGTGAATGTCCTCAGGGCGAATACCAAAAATGACCTCTTCTCCCAGATGGTTCTTAACTCTGGGTTCCTCTGCGTACTTCTCCGGAACCTGGACCCGGAACGTGCCACTATCAATCCAGGTGCCACCGTCATCCTTAACAAGCGTGACATCGAAGAAGTTCATAGCCGGGCTACCAATGAAACCAGCGACAAACAGGTTGCCTGGACTATCGTACAGGTTCTGCGGCGTGTCCAACTGTTGCAAAATGCCGTCCTTCAGAACCGCAATTCGGCTCCCCATGGTCATAGCCTCGACCTGGTCGTGGGTCACGTAGATGAAGGTGGTCGCCAGACGCTGGTGCAGCTTGCTGACCTCTGCCCGCGTCTGCACCCGTAGCTTCGCGTCCAGGTTTGACAAAGGCTCATCCAAGAGGAACACCGCCGGCTCGCGCACAATCGCTCGGCCTAGCGCAACACGCTGACGCTGGCCACCCGACAACTGCTTCGGCTTGCGATCAAGCAACTGCTCGATGCCCAATATGCGCCCCGCATCTTGGACGCGATCTTCAATGACGTTTGATGGTGTCTTGCGCAGCTTGAGACCGAAGGCCATATTGTCGTACACGCTCATGTGCGGGTAAAGCGCGTAGCTTTGGAACACCATCGCAATGTCGCGATCCTTGGGCGGTACATCGTTCACCAGGCGATCGCCGATATAGATGTCCCCGTCGGTGAGTTCCTCCAAGCCGGCCAGACAGCGCAATGCTGTACTCTTGCCGCAACCTGATGGGCCAACCAAGACCAGGAACTCCCCATCCTCGACCTCGAGGGCCAGATTGTTGACTGCCACCACATCGCCGAAGCGTTTGGTTACTTGATCATACGTCACACTCGCCATATTGTATCCTCCTTATGACTGCGATCTTCCGAACGGAAGAGACGATTCCTACTAAGATTCCCTCCAATAGATACTCAAACTCCCCTAGTAGTGCTTTGCCAGACCTGAATTGATGAGTTCTTACTAAGCTGGCACGGGTTCGCGCTCACCAACCCCCTCCTCACGCTCCTTGACTTCGAACGTGATCTCATCCTCTATAGCATCGGCAACTATGACATCACCTTCATGGAACCGGCCAGAGAGCAAGCCCTCCGACAATGGATCCTCGATTAAGTTCGTAATCACTCGGCGCAGCGGGCGAGCGCCGTAGGCCGGCTCGTAGCCCTCCTTGGCAAGGACGTCCTTGGTCGCCTGTGTAGTTTCGAGCGCGATGCTTTGCTCTTCGAGGCGCGGAGCCAGGCGTTTGATCTGGATATCCACGATCTCACGCAGGTCTTGTTTCGTCAGGGCCCGGAAGACGAGCACCTTGCCAACGCGGTTCAGGAACTCAGGCCGGAAGGTGCGCTTCAACTGAGCGAGCACCTTCTCCTTCATCTCCTCGTACTCCTGCTCCGCTGCTTTCTGCCCGTCCCGGGGTACCGAGAAGCCCAGGGCAGCTTGGCGGTTCAGCTGTTCCGCACCAACGTTGCTGGTCATAATCAATATCGTGTTGCGGAAATCAACCTTCCGCCCTTTGGCATCGCTGAGCTGGCCATCCTCCATAATTTGGAGAAGCATGTTGAAGGCCTCGGGGTGGGCCTTCTCGACTTCGTCCAGCAAGACGACCTGGTATGGCCGGCGCCGGATGGCTTCAGTCAACTGGCCGCCTTCGTAGTAGCCCACGTAGCCCGGTGGTGCGCCCACCAGCCGGCTGACCGTGTGGCGTTCCATGAATTCGGACATGTCAAGCTGAAGTAGGGCATCTTCGGTGCCAAACATGAACTCAGCCAGCGCCTTCGCTAGTTCCGTCTTCCCGACGCCCGTGGGGCCCAGGAAGATGAATACACCGATCGGCCGGCGCGGGTCCTTGAGGCCGGCACGAGCACGGCGCACGGCTTTGGCTATGGTCTCGATGGCATCATCCTGACTCACGATGCGCTCATGCAGCGCCTCTTCCATCTGGAGCAACCGCTCGCTCTCCTCGCCCGCAATCCGCATCACCGGGACACCGGTCCACATCGCGACGACCTCAGCGATGTCTTCGTCCGTCACCCGCAGACCGTGAGACTCTTCGTCAAAGCCCGTGCGCAATTGATTAAGCTTTTCCCGAAGATCATCTTCCTCATCCCGCAGCAGGGCTGCCTGCTCGAAATCCTCACGATTGTGAGCCTCTTCACGTCGACGCTTGATGCCCTTCAGTTCCTCGAAGGTTTCACGCATCCCTGGCGCGTCAGGCAACTTGTACATGCGAACTCTGGACGCGGCTTCGTCGATCAAATCGATCGCTTTGTCCGGCAAATAGCGATCAGTAACGTAACGCTCGGCCAGATGAGCCGCCGAGTAGAGCGCGTCATCGGTAATATCCAAGCTGTGATGCGCCTCATAGCGGCCCCGAATGCCCTTAAGAATCTCAATGGTCTCCTCAACCGACGGCTCATCAACGTAGACCGGCTGGAAACGACGCTCAAGGGCAGCATCGCTCTCAATGCGCCGGCGGTACTCATCCAGAGTCGTAGCACCGATGCACTGGAGTTCGCCGCGCGAGAGGGCTGGCTTCAGGATGTTGGCCGCGTCCACACTCGATCCGGCGGCGCCGGCCCCGACCAGCATGTGAACCTCATCGATGAACAAGATAGCGTCCGTCGACTTGATCTCATCGATGACGCGCTTCATCCGCTCCTCGAACTGCCCGCGATAGATGGTGCCGGCCACTAGCGAGCCGACGTCCAACATCCACAGCCGGCGGTCACGGACCTGGTGCGGCGCATCACCGTCGACGATGCGTTGCGCCAAGCCTTCGACGATGGCCGTCTTACCAACGCCCGCCTCGCCAATCAGAGCCGGGTTGTTCTTCGTACGCCGGGCCAAGATCTGGATGACGCGCTCAATCTCCTCTTGACGCCCAATGACCGGATCGAGTTTGTGTTCCTTGGCCTGGGCGGTCAGATCAATGCCTAGCTGGTCCATCAAGGGGGTATCCTTCCGACGCTTACGCTCTTGGCGTTCACGCCGGGACCCTTTCATAATCGCCCGGGTAGCCTGAATACGAACCGCGTCGAGATCAATCCCCAGATCACGTAACACACTGACCGCCAAACCTTCGCCTTCGCGAATCAAGCCCAACAGCAGGTGTTCGGTTCCAATATAGTGATGGCCCATTCGTCGGGCCTCTTCCACCCCCAGCTCGATAACTCGCTTGGTACGCGGGGTCAAACCTGTGGTCTGCCCCAGCGACGCACGCCGGCCCTGCCCGACTGTTTCTTCGATGATCTTGCGGACCTTGGAAGAGTTCACTCCCAAGTCCTTGAGTACGCGAGCGGCGACGCCGCTTCCCTCCTTCACCAGCCCCAACAGCAGGTGCTCAGTCCCGATGTAGTTGTGCTGCATGCGCTTGGCCTCCTCCTGGGCCAATATCAGCACCTTGCGCGCCCGCTCGGTGAATCGGTCATCGAATTTATTGGCCATGGTGCCTCCTTTTCCCCAATGCTAGAGCTGGGGACAATCCAATACTACATCAACTCGTGCTAACGGAGACCCTCACCCGCCGTGCGGGTCTGGCGATGCCGGCCGGCCTCCGTCACTCATCGCGTTTGTCTCCTGTCACAGTGGCCTCTGCCTGTTCCGACGTGCCCTCTGAGGTCTCAGACCCCACGTCTTCGGCCTCTCTCTCAGCTTGGTCTAGTTCGCCCTCATCCAACCGCGTTTGTTCGGTGTCCACCTGGCGCAGACTCAGGCCGATGCGCCGGCGTTCAGGCTCGATACGCACAATGCGCAGTGTCACTTCGTCGCCGCTCTGCACCACTTCACCCGGGTGATTGATGGCTCGATCCGTGAGCTCCGAGATATGAATCAAACCCTCGAGGCCCTTGTCGATGCGGGCAAAAGCGCCGAAGTCTGCCAGCTTGGTAATCGTCCCCTGGACGAGGTCGCCGACTGCGTGATGCTCGTCGATCACTTCCCAGGGCTCAGGCTGCAAGCGCTTGATGCTAAGACCGATTCGCTTGCGCTCCTCATCGATGCTGATGACCTGTACTTCGACCTCATCACCGAGATTGAGGATATCGTTAGGGTGTTTGACTCGCCCCCAAACCAATTCCGAAATGTGGACAAGGCCGTCAGCCCCACCCAAGTCAACGAAGGCGCCGAAATCCGCCAGGCTGGTGATCTCGCCGGTGACGACATCGCCTTCTTCCAACTCGGCGAGCAGCTTCTCGCGCATCCCCCTGCGACGCTGTCGCACGGCCGCTTGCTCCGACAGAATGAGCCGATTGTCTTCAGGGTCGCATTCAATAACCTTGAGCCAAAGGCCCTCGCCCACGAGATCAGCCCAGGGCTGAGCTGAATCCGATTGGCCAAACCGAGCTCGGCGCCGGCGAGCCAACTGCGAGGCCGGCACAAATCCACGCACCTTGCCAAAATAGACGATAACGCCCCCCTTGTTGTGACCAGCAGCCTGCGATTGGAAAATCTCGCCGGTGTCGTACATTTCCGCGACACGCTCCCAATCTTGAGCCACCTGGGCCTGGCTCATGGAGAGCACGATATTGCCCTGTCGATCTTCGGGGGTGATGCAATACACCAAAATCCTGTCGCCTTCTTCCAGCGCGGCGACTTTTTCAGGATCGAGTCGCTCCAGATCAGTGGCCGGCACGAGCCCCTCGGCCTTGGCGCCGACATCAACCATCACCCCGTAATCACCGATCTGGACGACTTCACCTCGGACGATATCGCCTCGGTTGAGAGAGTGGTGATCGTGCCCCTCGAGCCATTCTTCCATCGACACATCACTCGGGGGTGCTGGAAGCTGGTCCGCGTCAGACTCGTGGGGCGCCTGGATTCCTTCTTCGTGCATGTGGCTTCCTCTAGCGAATTGGACTCCAATTTTATTAGTAACTGTTCAGGTAGTGGGGACCCTTGCGAAGGTTTGCCAATCGCTTTCGGGTTGAAAGGCCCCTCGCCAGTCGAGAATCGGCCTCTTGCCAAGGTTATGCAGAACCTTCGCAAGGGTAGCTGAACGCTTACTTTTATTATAGCCAAGAAGAACTCAAAAAGCAAGCCCTCGAACCTGGACATCTCCAAGAACGAGGGCTCAATGCTCATTCAATAATGCCGATGGCCTCAATCTCTACCAGCGCATCCAGAGGTAACCGCGCCACCTGGACCGCTGAACGTGCCGGCGGATCGCCAGGGAAAAACTCGGCGTACACTTCGTTCATTTGAGTGAAGTGATCCAGATCAGCCAAGAACACCGTGGTCTTCACCACGTTGTTGAGTGACCCGCCGGCCGCTCCCAAGACGGCCGCCAGATTTTGCAAGGCTTGCCGGGTCTGCGCATCTATGCCATCGGCCAATTCCCCTGTGGCCGGGTCCATGCCAACCTGGCCAGCGACGAAGACCGAGCTATCAACTCGAATAGCCTGTGAGTACGGTCCGACAGGCGCCGGCGCCTCCTCGGTGAGGATCACCTCTCGTTCCAAGCCGACACCATACGACTCGGTTCGGCCGCGCTGCGGCTCCTGTGATGAACTTGCTTGTGTCATGCGATCTCCTTATCTGTTGTCAATTGTAACGACGCTGCCACCGCTTGTCAAATTCCTGTAACAGATGCCAGCAATTCTAATTATGGCGGCCAGCATGCTGAGTAGCGAGCGTATCGAAGCGTGCTGGCCGTGCAAGAAGCATACTGAGTAGGCGTCAGCCGTATCGAAGTGTGCTTCTTGCACGGCCAGCACCCGATTTCGTGCCATAATTAGTTTGACAATGTTAAATTCGGCTCAGAAACAGCCTTCTGCTCGCCGAAGGTCTCCTGACCGAGGCGAACGGGGCTCGGTCAGGAGACCTTCGCCCAGCACGCCAGGTAATTTAACATTGTCAAGTTAGAATTGCTGTAACAGATGCAAACCTGTCTTACCGCGCGACGATGTTGACGAGCCGGCCCGGCACGTAGATGACGCGCTCAGGCTCGCCACCACCCAGGTGACGCCGTACACTCTCCGAGCCCAACGCCACCTCTCTGGCCTGTTCTTCTGTGATGCCAACCGGCACTTCGATCTTGTCCCGCGTCTTGCCGTTGATCTGTACGACCAGCGTGAACGTCTCCTCGGCAGCGGTGTCCGCGTCCCACTCAGGCCAGGTCTGATCGTGCACGCTGTATTCACCGCCGATGCGGGCCCACAACTCTTCGGCAATGTGCGGCGTGATGGGCGCCATCAGCAACAGCATGCTCTCAACGGCTTCGTTCCACGCTACGCTATCATACAGCGGCGTATTCTTCACCGTCTTCAACTCATTGCGCAGGCTCATCAGCGCCGAGATTGCGGTGTTGAACGCAAACTCCTCGAAATCCTCGGTAACCTTCTGGATCGTCTGATGCGTCACCCGCCGCAGATCCTTGACCTGCTCATGCTGGGCGAGGTCTCCATGAGCTGGGCGAGGTCTCCCCATTAAAGCTGGGCGAGGTCTCCTGACCAACGCCCCCCGCCGGCTCCTCCACGGCGATGGACCATACATCGTTCAACCAGCGGACGATGCCGGCAATGCGCTCCGCCGACCACGGGCCACCCTGATCCCACGGACCAATGAACATCAGATACGCGCGCACCGTGTCGGCGCCGTACCGCTCGACCAGATCGTCAGGATCGACGACGTTGCCTCGCGACTTGGACATCTTCTCGCCGTCCTCGCCCAAGATCGTCCCCTGGTTGAACAGCCGCAGCATCGGCTCGTCGAAATCGACCAGGCCCATGTCGTGCATAACCTTGGTCCAGAAGCGCGTGTACAGCAAATGCATGGTGGCGTGCTCGACACCGCCCATGTACTGATCGACAGGCAACCAATAATCGCCAATCTCAGGATCAAACGGTCCGTTGTCGTAATCCGGGCTCACGTAGCGGTACTGGTACCAGGACGAATCCACGAAGGTGTCCATCGTATCGGTATCGCGCTCGGCGTCTCCGCCGCACTGCGGGCAAGTCGTGTAGCGGAAACCCGCGTGGTACTTCAGCGGTGATTCGCCCGTGGGCATGAAGTCCACATCATCGGGCAACCGCACCGGCAGATCCTCGTACGGCACCGGCACGGTGCCGCACTCGGGACAGTGGATCATGGGAATCGGTGTACCCCAATAGCGCTGCCGGCTGATCAGCCAATCGCGTATCCGGAAACTGACAGCGTAGTGGCCGCGATCTTGCTGCTCCAGCAAGTCGATGACGGCACGCTTGCCTTCGGCCTCGATGCCGGCCGGCATCCCCCACTCGGCGGCGATCTCCGGCGCCCACTCATCGGGCCAGTACTTGCCCATGGTTGGCGTGCCGTCGAACGGTCCACTGTTGACCATGATGCCGGGACCGGTATACGCTTCCGCCATCTCCGTGGGTGGATTGTCGGGATCGTACTCGTCGACCGGAATGACGACGGGGACGATGGACAAATCGTACTTCTGGGCGAACTCGAAGTCGCGCTCGTCACCCGACGGCACCGCCATGATCGCACCGGAGCCGTAGGTCATCAGCACGTAGTCAGCGATCCAGATGGGAATCCGCTCGTTATTGACCGGGTTGATAGCGTATGCACCGGTGAAGACACCCGTCTTCTCCTTGTCAACGGCCAGACGATCGATCTCCGTCTGGCGCTCCGCTTGAGCGCGGTAAGCTTCGACCTCGTCCCGATACCCGTCGGTGGTCAGCTTTTTGACCAGCGGATGCTCGGGCGCCAAGACCATAAACGTAGCGCCGTAAACGGTGTCGGGCCGGGTGGTGAACACAGAAATCCTATCACCCCGCTCCGTCTTGAAGACGATGTCGCCCCCCCTGCTCTTGCCGATCCAGTTGCGCTGCATTGTCCTGACGCGTTCAGGCCAGTCGATCTCGTCCAGACCTTCTAGCAGCGCCTCGGCGTAGTTCGTGATCCGGAACAGCCACTGATCCAGCTCCTTCTTGGTGACCTGGGTATCGCAACGCTCACAGCGTCGACCCTCACCCCAGACCTGCTCCCGCGCGAGCGTGGTGTTGCAGTTGGGGCACCAATCGACGGGGGCGTGGGTCTTGTACGCCAGCCCCCTCTCGTAAAACTTGAGGAAGAACCACTGGTTCCACTTGTGATACTCCGGATCGCAGGTCACCACCTCGCGTGACCAGTCGAACATGGCGCCCATAGAGCGCAATTGCCGGCGCATGTTGTCAATATTGGCGTAAGTCCACTCACGCGGGTGGATGTTACGTTTGATGGCGGCGTTCTCGGCCGGCAGCCCGAAAGCATCGAACCCGATGGGGAAGAAGACATTGTACCCCCGCATGCGGCGGTAGCGCGCAGCCGCGTCCGACGGCGCTATGGCATACCAGTGGCCGATGTGGAGATCGCCGGACGGATAGGGGTACATCGTCAGGAAGTACATCCTGGGCTTGTCGGACGCCTCGCTGACCGCGTACAGCCCATCCTCCTCCCACCGCTGTTGCCACTTAGGTTCAATTTTCTGCGGATTATGTTGATCAGCCATCTCATTCACTCCTCAGCGCGCACATCCAGGTCTAGGAATATTGCGTATCGCGTGTTGCGTAAACCGTACTCTCAGAAGCCTAATCTCCAATCCCCATTCTGATCGCCGAAGGTCTCCTGACCGAGCGGCGTCCTGAGCCTGTCGAAGGGGCGAATCGGGCTCGGTCAGGCCTGCCTGTGCGTCGCACGCAGACAGGAGACCTTCGGCCAACGTGGGGCGGTAATGTGACATTGTCAAACTACTCACCCATGTCATTTCACTAATCCCCACTCTCCACATGCGTCAGCCAGCCGTAGCGGTCCGGCAACCGGCCTTCCGTAATGCCGAAAAATTCATCTTGGATGGCCTCTGTAATTGAGCCACGCGTGCCTGCCCCGATTTCGATGCCGTCCACGGACCGAATCGGTGTGACTTCGGCGGCCGTGCCGGTGAAAAATAGCTCATCAGCAATGTACAACCACTCACGCGTAATGCGCTGCTCACGGACCTCGTAGCCCAAGTCTTCAGCAATCGTCATCGCCACTGAGCGGGTGATACCTATCAGGATCGAGCTGCTGACCGGCGGTGTGTAGATCACACCATCCTGTATCAGGAAGAGGTTCTCACCGCTCCCTTCGCTCACGTAGCCGTAGATGTCCAGAGCAATGCCCTCGGTGTAACCGTGGTCGTGAGCTTCCATCACGACAAACTGTGAATTCACGTACTGCCCGCCGATCTTGCCCATGGCCGGCGTGGTATCCGGCGCCATCCGGCGCCAGGAGCTCACGCCCACATCCACGCCCTGCTCGATGGCCTCGGGCCCCAGGTACCGCCCCCACGGAATCGTCGCAATCATTGCTTTGACCGGACAGGTTCGCGGGTTGACGCCCAGGCTATCATATCCACGCCACACCAATGGTCGGACGTAGCAAGAATCGTGTCCGTTCTTCCTGATCGTCTCCAGAATGGCCTCGTTGATCTCGTCCTCCGTGTAGGGCACCGGCATGCGGGCAATCTTGCAGGACCGGAACAGCCGCTTGACATGCGCATCCAGACAAAAGACGGCCGGCCCGTCGTCGGTGGCATAAGCTCGAATCCCCTCGAAGACGCTGGAGCCATAGTGCACCACATGGGACATAATGTGAATCTGGGCATCAGCCCACGGCACAAATTCTCCATGGAACCAGATGTAGTCGCTCTCTTGCATTGCCATGGTGGGACCTCCTCTTGGGTACGGATAAAGGTGACTAGAGGGGCCTCACCGGTGAGGCCCGCGGATTGATCGGTATTATACCGCAGGCTCCAGAAACGACAAAACCCTTCGCCCCACCGGGACGAAGGGTTTCTCCGTGGTACCACCCTGCTTGACAGCAAAAGTGGACCTGAGGGGACTCGAACCCCTGACCTCTACAGTGCGATTGTAGCGCTCTCCCAGCTGAGCTACAGGCCCAAAGCAACACGCATAATGCTAACACAGCCGGCTGAATTTGTCAAACTCCCGATCGCCGCCCAAACTAACCAGACAATTTAAGATAAGCGTTATGTGAGTGCGGGGCGGCGAAATCACGTCCTCGAACCCTTCGACGGGCCCTTCGATGAACTTAGGACGCCGCTCAGGACGTCGCAAGTTCGAGCGTCCCTTCAACGGAGCTCAGAGCCTGCCCCGAGCTTGCCGAAACGGCTACTACGCAGACCCATTGACTATAGAGAAGAGCCGGCAATGCCTCTGTCCCCAGACGACGCAGCCTGGGTGGACGCTCTAACTGAAGCAGAAGGGTAAGGAATGAGAATTAAATAACTTGCCCATTTGAGCAGGACCGTATAGCTTCAAATGAGCAAGTTATTTAATCACGGTTCCTAAGCGTTCAGGGGGCAACCCATGGAGCATCCCTTCGACAGGCCCTTCGACAGGCTCAGGACGCCGCTCAGGACGCCGCCTGAGTAGACCGAGGCGAAGCCGAGGTCGTATCGAAGCGACGTCCTGAGTTCATCGAAGGGGGTGCGGCTTGTTCGAAGAACCGTCGCAAACCCGCACCCTTCGATACGGTCTCCACTTCGTTTCGACCTACTCAGGATGCTAGTCCTGATACCTCCTGAACGGTTACCCAGATTTTTGTGTTCAAAAGTGAGACAACGAGGTTATGTCCGGCACTCTGTTTGTCCAAGAACCGTGCTGTATCACAGGAAAAACCTGGTTTCTTGGCGAACACATGTGCGATTTACCGAGTCTAGACTTCTAGCAGACTTCTAACACGACACAAGGCCCAGACACTTGGTCCGGCTATCCCACTGGTGTATAATTGAAGTAAGCGTTCAGCTACCCTTGCGAAGGTTTAGAATAGCCGTGGCAAGAGGCCGATTTTCGACTGGTGAGGGGCACCTCAACCCGAATGCGATTGGCAAACCTTCGCAAGGGTCCCACTACCTGAACGGTTACTAATTGAATTCAGACAGTTCTCTGGATGGTTTAGAGACAGGGTTTGTTGTCGGGCAGACGACCGAACTCCACGGGAGAGCGGGCACGCTCAGTGTGATGCGTCTCGAATGCCGGCAGCAAACCTGGCCTCTACCACACCAGTGTGTGAGCCACGAGTTCTTCGGTGAGGCATTGAAAATCGCATGATGCGTTTTGACAGGTTCATGGACCGGTTTACGGAGAGGGCGCAGGAAGCCATTTTCCGGTCCCAGGAAATAGTAGCTCGCTATCAGCACGGCCAACTGGACACGGAACACCTGTTCATGGCATTGCTGGAGCAGCGCGACGGCTTGGTTTGTCAGATTCTAGAGACGCTGGGCGTCAACGTTGACATGATGCGCCGGCGCCTGGACGATGATCTCAGGTCAGCACCCCAGATGGAATATCGGGGGGGCGGCATGGCCCAGCAGCAAATTTACGTCACCCCGCGTGTGCAGCGGCTGGGCCAAGTGGCAAGCCAAGAAGCTTTTGAGCTGGACGACGAGTATATCTCGACGGAGCACCTCCTTCTGGCCATCGCAACCGAAGACAACAGCCCCTCGGTGAGGCTGCTACACGACGCCGGCGTCTACAAAGAGGATATCTACGACATTATTGATGAAATTCGCGGCGGAAAGCGTATTACGGACCCCTCGGCTGAAGTCCAATATCAGATTCTGGAGCGCTACGGGCGTGATTTGACAACTCTAGCAGCCGAGGGCAAGCTCGACCCGGTCGTCGGTCGCGCGGAAGAAGTCTCGCGGGTGATGCGCGTGCTGGCCCGTCGCACCAAGAACAACCCGGTGCTGATTGGTGATCCGGGTGTTGGCAAGACGGCTATCACCGAAGGTTTGGCCCAGCAGATTGTGGCTGGCGATGTTCCCGAGCCCCTCATGGCCAAGCGAATTATCGAGCTGGATCTTGCGGGGATGGTGGCTGGCTCCAAGTTCCGGGGCGAGTTCGAGGAGCGCCTTAAGGCGGCGTTGCAAGAGGTTGTCGAGTCGGAAGGAGGGATCATTCTCTTCATCGACGAACTGCACAACGTTGTGGGGGCCGGCGCGGCCCAGGGAGCCATTGATGCATCGAACATGCTGAAGCCGACCCTGGCACGTGGCGAACTCCAGTGCATCGGCGCCGCGACGTTGGACGACTACCGCAACTACGTCGAGAAGGACCGTGCCCTAGAGCGTCGCTTCGCGCCAGTATTCGTCGACGAGCCCGACGTCGAAGAGACCATCAATATGTTGGAAGGTCTGCGGGAGCGATACGAGGCGCACCACAGTGTCACGATCACCGACGACGCGCTTCAGTCGGCGGCAGAGCTGTCTCATCGCTACGTGACTGAGCGTGCCTTGCCCGACAAAGCCATCGATCTGGTGGACGAGGCAGCGGCAAAGCTGCGGATCGATATCTTCCGTATGCCACCGGATCTCCGGGCGCAGAAGCGCGACTTGGATGATCTCACCCAGGCCGAGGAGGATGCCTGGCAAGCACGGGACTACGAGCAGGCGGCCAGCTTCAAGAGCCGGCGCATCCAGCTTGAGAAGCAGTTCGAGGACACCGTCGAGGCCTGGCGCGACGAACAGGGCCTGGACGAGGTTGTCGATCAGGAGGATATTGCGGACATCGTCTCGAGCTGGACGGGCATCCCGATCACCAAGATGCTGGAGACGGAGAGCGAGAAGCTCTTGTGCATGGAGGAGTGGCTGCACAAGCGGATCGTTGGCCAGGAGAAGGCGGTGAAGGCTGTGTCGGACGCGATCCGCCGTGGACGCTCGGGCCTGAAGGACCCGCGCCGGCCCACGGGTAACTTTATCTTCTTGGGTTCGACAGGGGTCGGCAAGACAGAGTTGGGTAAGGCGTTGGCCGAGTTCCTGTTTGACGACCGCGATGCGCTGGTGCGGATTGACATGAGCGAGTACCGCGAACGCCACACGGTGAGCCGGCTGATCGGCGCCCCGCCAGGTTACGTCGGCTACGGTGAGGGCGGGCAGCTCACAGAAATCGTGCGACGCCGGCCCTACCAGGTCGTGCTGCTCGACGAGATCGAGAAGGCTCACCCCGAGGTTTGGAATGTGTTGCTGCAGGTTCTGGAGGATGGCCGGCTGACGGACGGACAGGGTCACGTTGTGGACTTTCGCAACACAGTCATCATCATGACGAGCAACATCGGCACGCAGTTCGCTCAGCGCGGGGGTCCCATCGGCTTCAAGACGGGCAATGATCAAGACATCACCGATGAACGCTTCCGCGACTTGGTGCTGGGCAAGCTGAAGCGCGCTTTCCGACCCGAGTTCCTGAACCGCATCGACGAAATCATTGTGTTCCACACGCTGCGGATGGAGCACATCAAGCAGATCGTGGAATTGCAGATGGCTGAGGTTGAGAAGCGGTTGCAGGAGAAGGAGCTCGATATTGAGCTGACCGAGGCCGCCCGCGAGTGGTTGGCCGGCGAAGGTTACGATCCCGCTTGGGGCGCGCGACCGCTGCGGCGCGTGATCACACGTGCAGTGGAGAATCCGCTGTCCAAGCAACTCTTGAATGGCCGGTTCGAGGGCGGTGACACGGTGGTGATCGACGCCGGCGAGGAGGGGCTGACGTTTCGGCAAAAGGAGGGGCGCAAGGTGAAGGCAAAGGAGCCGGCGGAGGCCGTGGCGTGAGTCGGGCCTAGGGAGCTGATCTCATTATCATGACGAGGTAGTACAGCACGCCCACGGTACCGATTAGGAACAACGCCCACGAGATGGTCAGGACCGCTATCTTGCCGACCCCGTGACTGAACGCCGCGTGAAGCCGGCGCAACCCCCGCCCCGCTTGCCGTTCTTCCACCGCTTGCTCTAACGCCTGCACCTTCTGCCCCAAACGGGCTAGATGTTGTAACTGCCTTGCCTCGCGCTCGACGTGCCGCTCCGTGATACCCTGCAGTTCGCTCGTCAGCACCGTCAGCTCAGTCACTTGTTCGCCACTCGCCAGGGTTGATTCCAGGTCACCTATCTGCTGTTGGACACTTGTGGTCAGCGCTTCATGCTGCCCCATGCGTTCCTCGAGTCGGGCTGCCAATTCGTCCAGTTCGGCGTCTTGCTGCGCGGATGCAGCGGCCGACTGCAAGTCGTTCACAGTCTGGCGCACAGTCTGCCTGAGTGTGGTGTGATAGTCTGTCTGTTTTTGTAACGTATCGCGTAGTTGCCCGAGTGCCTCTTCCCATGAACGGGCTTGGAGTGACCCTTCTAGGGT
The DNA here is from genome assembly GCA_018263655.1 of Anaerolineales bacterium. Classification (GTDB taxonomy): domain Bacteria; phylum Chloroflexota; class Anaerolineae; order Epilineales; family JAANWY01; genus JAANWY01. The sequence goes on from JAANWY010000375.1 coordinate 16,699, forward strand.
ACGGACCTCGTCCCGCGATACCAAGTCATCGCGGAGTTCTACGATCTCATCACGGAGCTCTACGACGCGCCGCTGAATTTCTTTTTGGTGTTCATCCGGCGCCCGCAGCGCGCGGTGGAGTTCTTCCAATTCGGTTTGCAGATGGCCGATCTGTTCCAGGGCGCCGAGGTGGGACTCAATCTCCTCGATGCGCTGCCCGATAGTCGCAATCTGTTCTGTGGTGGCCGTGCAAGATGATCGCTGCGCTTCAGCAAGAATTTGTGTCTCGTGAAGTAGACCGTCCAACAGCATCGCTTGCCCCCCCCGACCAGAAACTGTCATACCAAACCACGGCGTTGGCTCTTCCTCACTGGGCGATTTGGCTGGTGCTGCCGGGATGTCTTCGTGTAGGTAATCGCCTGCTTCCAGCTTCTGGCGAATCTCCTGAGCGTCAAGCTGCTGCTCGATGCTGTAGTAGGCGATTGCTGCCAGTAATTCAACATCATCTACCGTGAAACGCCGGATTTCGCCCGCGGCTGGCACGGCACCCTGGCTCAGGAAATCGGCGAACGTGTCGGCCCAGTTGCGCACGGACTCAACCGGGACGCCAAGTCGATCAGCGATATCTCCGATTGTCATCGGTTCATCCTTCCTCTATGTGCTCGGGCAGGTATGTGAGGAACGACAGTGACCTCCGAGGTATTCGGGAACTGTGCTCTTCTCTGTTTATTGGGATCGCGACCACCTTGATTATACCATTGAGGTTCCGTAATCTCAACTGGCCGTGGCCGGCTTTACGGCTTTAGCAGTTCTAGATTTGGCGCAACTACTCAGGCTACTGCCCGGCTACTGCCCGGCTACTGCCCGGCTACCCTTGCGAAGGTTTGTGCGCCGGTTTCGCGGCAGAATCACCGTCGGTTATCGCGTGTCACTTCGCTGCAGGACTACTTCGCAACCTTCGCAAGGGTCAACTTTAGAACTCCTGGGCCGGAATTCTAAATATGGCGGTCAGCATGCTGAGTAGTGAGCGTATCGAAGTGTGCTTCTTGAGCGGTCTGCACCTAATTCCGTGCCATATTTAGAATTCTTGGCTCCTGGGCCGGCTTGTTGCCTGAACGCGGCAAAGATTCTATAATTTAGTGGAGACGACTCAGGTACTGCGTGCCTGCACAAGGAATATGCGGAAAAGATGGGGGTGTGGGGGCGGCCGCCCCCACACCCCCATCTTTTCCGGTCTTCAGAACTGCGAGGGCGGTAACCGGGCGATCGCCTGAGCAGTTACATCTAGTGTAGAAATTGAGTGTTTCTGGCACTGTCTGTTGTCCGCTCGAGTACGATTGCTAGAGGGGTCATGAAACGAAACGGAAACCACTATTGGCTAATATCGCGCCGGCGCCGCCGACGGCGATCCAAGGGCAATGTTGTAGCTCGAGGGGTCATTGCCGGCTCTGTGGCCGCATTATGCTTCTCATTGATCACGCCTTTGCTCATCGCGGTGGCCGCGTTGCTGGCCGGCGGCGTCACGACAGGCATCGTCTACGCGGCGCTGGCAGACGAACTTCAACAGAATCTGGCAACTTTGGAGACCATCGAGCGCCGGCAGATTTTTCAGTCAACCAAGATATACGATCGCAACGGCAAACTGCTGAACGAGGTATTCGATGAAGGCCGGCGTACCCGCGTTGAGTTGAGCGAAGTGCCGGTCCATATGCGCCAGGCGTCCATCGCCGTCGAAGATGACACCTTCTATACCAACCCCGGTATCGACGTGGGCGGCATCCTGAGATCTGCCTGGCGTCTTGCCCTCTACCGGCAGATTATGGGCGGTGGTAGCACCATTACCCAGCAACTCGTCCGCCACATAGCCTTCAGCTACGAGGAGCGGGTGAGTCAGAGTTACGTTCGCAAGTTCAAGGAAATCATTCTCGCCCTTATTCTGACCCAGTCACGGGACAAGGACGAGATCCTGGAACACTATCTCAACGAGATTTACTACGGCAACCTGTCCTACGGGGCTGAGGCCGCAGCCCAGACATTCTTCGGTAAACCCATCAGTGAAGTGACGCTACCGGAAGCCACAATGCTGGCCGGCTTGCCTCAAGCTCCACTCAACTTGGACCCATTCACTGACTTGCCAGCAGTGAAGAGGCGACAGGAAACGGTATTGAACCTAATGGTGAGGAGCGGGTTCATTACCCAGGAGGAAGCCGACGCCGCATACGCGGAGCCGCTGAAGCTCACACCACCTAAGATAGAGATGTTGGCCCCCCACTTCGTGATCTACGTGCGCAAGCAACTTGAGGAGATGTTTGGCCCGAAAATGGTGACCCAGGGCGGCCTGACGGTGTACACGACGGTGGACTTGCGCTTCCAACGCGCAGCCGAGAGATTGGCACGGGAGCACGTCGCCGAGCTTCGAGAGGAGCACAACCTGACCAATGCGGCTCTGGTTGCTGTGCAGCCCGACACCGGCCAAATTCTGGCCATGCTGGGCAGCGTGGACTACGCGGATGAGTCTATTGATGGGCAGGTGAACGTGGCCGTGCGCGAGCGGCAACCTGGGTCGTCCATTAAGCCCATCACGTATGTGACGGCCTTCGAGCAGGGGATGACGCCGGCTGACGTCATCTGGGATGTCGAGACGGAGATTCCGCTTGAAGAGGGTAAGGTCTACCGCCCTCAGAACTACGATGAGGAATTCCACGGCCTCGTTCGTCTGCGTGAGGCCCTGGCCAATTCGTACAACGTCCCGGCGATTAAGCTGCTGCGTGAGGCCGGCATTGCAGAAACGCTGGACACAGCCCATCGCATGGGGATCCAGGGGTTGCAGCAAGCCCCCAACTACTACGGACTCTCGCTGACGCTGGGCGGCGGCGAAGTGACGCTGTTAGACTTGACGACGGCCTACGCGACCCTGTCTAACGCGGGCGGCTACGTTCCACCCCAGGCTATCATGTGGGTGACTGATAGTGAAGGTGTGGTGCTCTATGAGTACGAACCGCCGAAACCACAGCAAGTATTGGATCCCCGCTCAGTGTATCTGGTAACCGACATCCTATCAGACAACGAGGCGCGCACACCGGAGTTCGGGCCTGATAGTGCCCTCAAGGTCAGTCAGCCGGCGGCGGCCAAGACCGGCACCACCAACGATTTTCGAGATAATTGGACGTTGGGTTACACGCCCTACCTGACAGTTGGCGTGTGGGCCGGCAACAGCGATAATGGCCGCATGGTCGACAGCTCCGGTCTGACGGGCGCCGGACCGCTGTGGCACGATTTCATGGAGGAAGTTTTCGCGTCGCCAGCGCTGCTGTCCGAGCTGCGGGAGACCCTGGGCGATCTGCCGCAAGTGTTTGAGCGCCCGGCGGGCATCATCGAGGCTGAGATTTGCCGGCTTGCCAGTGTGCGGGAGCCGACGGCCGAGTGCCCGGAGAAGCGCCGCGAAGTTTTCATTGATCCTTCCGTGAACGAGGAGGACGCCGAGTCGGAGACCGCAGACGAGGAAGAGCAACGAGAACCGTGGGAGGAAGAGGATGTCGTATTTCGACGGGCGCCTGCCACGCGTCTGCCAGTAGCGCAGGTGAAGGCGCTTGTGGAGGAGATCGTCGCCCGCGAAGAGGAGGCGCGCGAAAAGCGGCGCGAGGAGTTTGAGATTCCCGAGGAAGAAGGGGCAGAAGAGGAAGAGGACCTCGTCCAGGACACGACGGAGCCGGAGAAGCCGGCCGTCTGTCCGCTGCCGCCGGGCAGCGCCGGTCCACCGACGATCTTTCTGCTTCCACCCGAAAACGAGGCGGAGCGTGCTAAGGTCCGCGAGTGGGCGCTGCGCCACGGCTGGCCGGTTCTGATCGAGGAGCTGTGCGTCGGTGAAGGGGTCGCGTTACCGACAGGTGAAGTCATCAACGCGACGTGGCGGATTAAGTCGCCGTCATCCGGAGATGTGGTCACGACGATAGTGCCCATCGTGGGGACGGCGAGCTTCAACCGTGATCAAGTCCTCTTCTACAAGGTCGAGTGGGGGCGCGGTGAGGAACCGGGGGAGTGGATTACCATGGGGCAGACCCACGATCAACCGGTGGTCGACGGTCAGTTGGAGGTCTGGCACGCTGAGGGTATGCCGCCCGGGCAATACAGCTTGCGCTTGGTATTGGTCAAGACGGATGGTAATGAGCTGCCGGCGTACAAGGTGACGGTGACGGTCGAATAACCCTAAAGGAGGCAAAGCGAATGGAACAACGCAATGAGAGTATTCAGTTTGTGCTTGGCCTGAGCCTGGGTGTGGTCGCGGGCGTTGTCGCGACGATTCTGCTGACCCCCCAGGCCGGCCGGCGTACTCGCCAAGAGCTGAAGGAGACCACGCTGCAGGAAGCCGATACGGTCACAGATCGCATTATGCGCATTCTGGAAGAGGAAGCCGAACGGCTCGCCCGGCGGGTCGGCGATGAGTTACTGGACGTTGGTCGATCGTTCTTCGAACGGCAGCAGGCTGACCTGCGTGCCGGATTGGACGGTGATAGCGGACGGGACTACCAGTATGAGTAGACCCCAACTTCGTTCTGGCAGGATCGTCAGACCTATACTGAGCGAAGCCGAGGTATTCCCCTGTTTACCAAGGAGGTGTAACGACGATGGCAGAAGACACTGAACGCGGTGGTAACTACTTCGCACTAGGAGCGATCGTTGGGGCCGCGTTGGGAGCGGCGATGGCGTTGCTCTTTGCACCCCAACGCGGAGATGAGACCCGCGCCACGCTGAAAGAAAAGGGCATCGAGCTACAGCAGCAGGCGCGCAAAGCGATGCCGGAGACAATCGAGCTGGACATTGAGGACGTGCCAGAAGATACCGCAGCGCCTGCGGAGAAGATGGCCGAGGAACTTCAACAGGAACCCGAGCAAGAGGAAACAGCATGAAAGAGGAGTCTGTGCGACGTCTCCTGAGACGTCTGGAGTGGTCGGGAGGTCTGACACGCAGTGACATTATGCGCCAGTTGCACGATCTCGATGACCCCGGTGTGGATGTCGAGGGGCTCTATCTTGGCTTGGTTGGGGGACGAGTCTACTTCGGCATCGAGGAAGTCATAGACTCCATCCCTCGCTCGGTCTGGGAGCCCTAGTGGTGCTTGGCATAAATGAGTCACCCGTTATCTATCGAAACCACGGCCAGCATCCCGAGCGACGTCCCGAGCTTGACGAGGGGTAGGCCGGAACGTAGTGGAGACCGTATCG
>JAANWY010000376.1 GCA_018263655.1 Anaerolineales bacterium
ATCGTTTCGGCCATTGGCTTCCGCCTGCTCCCGCTGGATTGCCAAATCCAGCGGTTATGGCTTGGATTTGGCAATCCAAGCCGAGCTAGTGGCCGAAACGATGATCATACCCGATGTTCGCTCAGATCGATTTACCAAATCGATGTACACGTAGAACGCAATGATGTTCGTTCAGATCGATAAGGAAAGCACAATGGAGGAACTCACTCGTGCCTTACGATGCAATTGTAATCACCGCTCACCCCGACGACGCCGAAGTCCAGATGGGGGGCACCATCGCCAAAATTGCCGACCAGGAACTCACCGTGTTGATCGTGGATCTATGCGACGGCGAGCCGGCCGACTACGCCGAGCCTGGCGTGCGCATCCAGCAGGCTCAGCGCGCGGCAGACATCCTGGGCGCTGATCGGCTGATCCTCGACGGTCAGGACCGCTTCATCGAGGACACGATTCCGCTGCGGTTGGAGCTGGCGCAATTGATCCGCGAGCACCGGCCGCGCTGGGTGTTCGGCACCGCCGAGGCCTGCGTCCACCCGGATCACGCCGCCGTCGAGCCGTTGGTGACAGCCGCCGTGTTCTACGCCCGGCTGCGTAACTGGGACCGCGTGCCAGGCGGAGAAATCCTCGCCAAGACGGAGCCCTGGATCGTCGATCGGCTCTTCTTCCCCCACTGTAAGATGGAGCCGGCCTGGGGCGAAAGCTTCGATTTTGCCGTGGACGTGAGCGAGACGTACGAGAGCAAGAAACAAGCCTTAGCCCAATACCAATCGATCTTCGAAACGGAGACGAGCGATCAACTGCTCGAACTGTACGAGGCTGAGGATATGCACATGGGCCGGCTGTTCGGCGTGGACTACGCCGAAATTTTCAAGGCTCACAGTCCACTGCTAGTCGACGACCTGACCACCTTCAAACCCGGACTGCATGGCTGATTCACATGTCTCGACGATACCGAGAACGAAATCAAAGGCTTGATTAGAAACAGAATCAAGTGACTTAGAAAGAGAGACGATATGCCTGAAGCTAGAATCAAATGGCTCGAAAAGCGCCAGTTCGTTGGTACCGATAGCTCGAAACACTCAGTAGTGATGTCGTCCCAGGATGAGGAGAATGCGACTGGGATGAAGCCGGCCGAGTTGCTGTTGGTGTCCCTCGGAGGATGTACCGCCTACGATGTGGTCAACATCCTTGAGAAGAAGCGTCAGCAAGTGACCGATTTTGAGATCATCGTCACCGGTGAACAGGAATCTGATCCCCCTTGGCCCTATCGCAAGATCCACCTGGAGTACGTTTTCCACGGTGCGGGGCTCTCGGAGAAGGCCGTGGCCCAGGCTATTGCGCTATCCGAGGGCAAGTACTGCTCCGTCAGCGCCACGCTGAAGGGCAAGGCCGAGATTACGACGAGTTACCGGATCGAAGAGACCACGTAGCACGCTCCCACAGGGAATAGATCAGGAGGATAGAATGACTCTCATACCAGACGAAGAACGCCGGCTGATCACCGAAGACTTCGAGGCTGAGCTCAGCCGGCCAGTCAAGATATTGATGTTCACCCAAGAATTCGAGTGCGAGTTCTGTAAGCAAACGCGCCAACTTGTCGAAGAGCTCTCAGAGCTCTCGGACAACGTGACACTGGAAGTGTACGACTTCATAGCGGACGAGGATGTGGCGGCCAAGTACAACGTCGACAAGATCCCGGCAATCGTCATCCTCGATGAGGAAGGGCAGGATGCCGGCATCCATTTCTATGGCATCCCGTCAGGCTACGAATTCGCATCGTTGCTGGAAGCCGTCAAATTGGCCGGCACTGACAAGGTGCAACTCAGTGACGACACACTGGAACAGCTAGAAACCATCCAAGAACCGGTACACATCCAAGTCTTCGTGACGCCCACGTGCCCCTACTGCCCGCGCGCCGTCGTGCTGGGTCATCAACTGGCCTACGCCAGCTCGTGGGTCCGGGCCGATATGGTGGAGGCAACAGAGTTCCCACACCTGTCCCAGAAATACAGCGTGATGGGTGTGCCCAGGACCGTCATTAACGAGGATACGCATGTTGAAGGTGCAGTCCCTGAGGAAATGTTGATGCCCAAGCTGATGCAGGCCCTCTCCAACGGCCGCTAGGCGCTCAAGGTAACCGTTCAGTATCTTCAGGCACTGTGTGCCTGCAAATGTCCGGAAAAGTGGGGGCGGCCGCCCCCACTTTTCCGGACATTTGCACAGGATTTTAGACACCGTGAATTCGACCTGCTTGCCTCGCCTTGTCATAGCCACTGCATAGAAGTATAATCTCGATAAAGGGATATTGTAGATTCAGGAGGCATCACCCGATTTCAGGAGGCATCACCCGATTTCAGGAGGCATCACCCGATGAGGGTAACCGACCCGCAAGTCAAGAGCGATCTACGAAGGCGCCTGCGGCGCGTCGAGGGACAGGTGCGCGGCGTACAGCGGATGATCGATGAAGAGCGAGACTGCCATGAAATCTTGCAGCAGCTCAGCGCCGTCCGCTCTGCCTCGTATTCCACGAGCGTAGCATTGGTACGCTCCTACGCTAAGCAGTGCCTGACCGATCCAGAGATGGATGTTCCAGTCGAGGAATTTATCGACAACGTGCTCGATGCCCTCGGCCAGGTCAACAAGACGACCGGCTAAGACTTGGACCGGCGTGAAACCAGTCTCAGACCAGATTTGGACCGAAGCGTGATATAATTCGTGCCGTAGTGAATGCTGATGTGACAACGCATCGCTAGAGTTAACTTGCCAACATTCTGAAACGGGTCAAAGACGATCTATGCAGGGTTGCGTGATCTGCGGCGGACTCACCTCCGTCAAGGCGACCATTCTCGTGGCTTGCTGTTGACAGCGGAAGTCCGTTTTTGCATGTCCCGACATCCTGCACGTCGTCCAAAGGTAGGCGTTCAGCCGTAATCTAGATCTACCCGATAACTGCTCAGGCTATTTATTGCCCAGGCTACGGCCCTCGCAGTTGAGAAATGCGAATAAACCTAAAATCACTGCAATGCAATAAGGAGGTTGCATACCAATGATTCAAGAAACCCAACCACAACTGGCGACGCGGGCCGCCGATGATGCTGCGGCCAACCCTTTCGAAATCGCTCAGCGGCAATTCGATAAGGCGGCCGAGTATCTGGACCTGAAAGCCGGCGTCCGCGCCTGGCTTCGCGTCCCCCATCGCGAAATCGCCGTCAACTTCCCCGTCCACATAGATGATGGGTCGGTCGAAATCTTCACCGGCTATCGCGTGCAGCACAACACGACGCGCGGGCCGGCTAAAGGCGGCATCCGCTACCACCCAGATGTGACGCTGGACGAAGTGCGCGCCCTCTCCATGTGGATGACGTGGAAGTGCGCCGTGGTCAACATCCCGTACGGCGGCGCCAAGGGCGGCGTCATCTGCAACCCCAAGCAGATGTCGCAGAACGAACTCGAGAATCTAACCCGGCGCTACACGTCCGAGATTTCGGTCTTCATGAGCCCTGAAGGCGACATTCCGGCCCCGGATGTCAACACCAACCCCCAAGTCATGGCGTGGATCATGGACACCTACTCGATGCACCGCGGCTATTCCACGCCGGCCGTCGTCACCGGCAAACCGATAGAGATTGGCGGTTCGCTGGGCCGGAACGAGGCCACCGGTCGGGGCACGGTGATCACGACACTGGAAGCCCTCGAGCATTTGGAGATTCCGGTCGAAGGCGCCGAAGTGGTCGTGCAAGGCTACGGTAACGCCGGCTCCGTCGCCGCCTACCTGCTGCAAGACTACGGCGCGAAGATCATCGCCATGAGCGACTCGCGGGGCGGCATCTACAATCGGGATGGGTTTGACGCCCGTGAGGTCAAGGACTTCAAGGCGGAGACGGGTTCTGTGGTCGAGTACCCCGGCGCCGAGGGCTTGACCAACGCTGAGCTGCTTGAGCTCAAGTGTGACGTGCTGGTGCCGGAGATGGAAGAGCACACGTCAACGGAGGACAACGCCGGCCACATCAAGGCCAAGGTGGTGGCCGAGGCGGCCAACGGCCCGACGACGCCGGAGGCGGACGAGATCATGTACGAGAAGGGGATCTTCGTAATTCCCGACATCCTGTGCAATGCCGGCGGCGTGACAGTGTCGTACTTCGAGTGGGTCCAGGATCTGCAGGCCTTCTTCTGGTCCGAGGGAGAGATCAACCAGCAGTTGGAAGGCATCATGGTGCGCAGCTTCGATGACGTGCTGAGTATATCACAGGAGAAAGAGGCCGATATGCGCACAGCGGCCTATATCCTGGCCATCAAACGCGTCTCCGACGCCACAACGATCCGAGGTATCTATCCGTAAGGTGGCGGACCACTGGATCTACTGGATACTGCGTAACGCTCAGCGTCACTCCGCCGTTAGTACAGACGCGAGGTGCTTGGGAGGAGAACCGAGAAATCGGGACTTCCTCTTCAAGCCAAGGGGCCTCTGAGGCAACAAGCGGGAAGAGCCTTGGGCAGGGAGCTTGTCCGCTCGTGCGCGCCCCAGAGGCCCCGAAAGGGCCGGCCTAGACCCCCCGAGGCCGGCCTTTTCTTCTTGCCAAAGCACTGCGTTAGAAGCGGATCAGCAACCAGAGAGTACCCATGGATAGCGTGACAATGGCCGCCGGAAACCCGTACTTGAGGAACGTGCCGTAGCTGATGGGGTAGCCGGCGCGCTCGGCGATGCCGGCGGCCACCAAGTTGGGCGACGAGCCGATTAGCGTACCGTTCCCCCCCATAGCCGCACCGACGGAGAGAGCATAGAACAACATCTTGCCTTCCGCCGCTGGAATTTGCTCACTTAGAAACCCCACCACGGGCAGCATCGCCGCCGTAAATGGGATATTGTCCACTGCCATGGACATGAAAGCCCCGACCCAGACAATCATGATCATCGCCAGCTTCAAGTCCGTACCGACGAAGTCGGCCACCAGTGTCGCCACCCGAGCCAGCAGTCCAACTTCCTGGATGGCGCCCACCATCATGAACAAGCTCATGAAGAACACCAACGTCGTCCAGTCCACCGCCTCGATCATCTCTTCCATGTCCGGGCGGATCCACACGAGGAGCGCCGTAGCCCCCATAATGGCCGTGACGGCAGCCGTCAGGTGAAATTGTTCGCCGAAAAGAAACAGGATCAGCATCCCCAATCCGACCCAGCCGGCCTTCCGTAGCTCGTCGGGCTGCGTAATCTGGGATTGATCCTCCAGTCGCTTCACCAGCTCCGGCGTGCCCGAGGTTGCTTCGCGATAGGCGCGGAACCAGACCAACTCTACGTAGAGGGCCAGCGCTGCCATGGCCATCAGAACGCCGGGCGTGAGGTTGATGACAAACTGTGTAAACGAGATGCCGGCAAACGAGCCAATGAGAATGTTCGTCGGCGTGCCGATGAGGGTCGCGATACCACCCACGTTCGAGGCGAAAATCTCCGGCATCAGCAGTGGCAGCGGATTCATCTCTAACGCCAGCGCGATCCGGATGGTGATCGATGTCATCAACAGCATGGTCGTCACGTTGTCGAGAAAAGCCGATGCCACAGCGGTGATAAACATTAGAACGAGGACAAGTCCCCACGGCTTGCCACGCGAGACGCGATAGGCGAAATAGGCCATCCACTGGAAGATACCCGAGCCCTCCACGATCGCCATGATGATCATCATGCCCATAATCAGAAAGATCACTTCCCAATCGACGTAGGAGATGGCGCGCTCGAAGTTGAAAATGAAGAGATTCTCGCTGACAAGCGCGCCGAGATAGCTGTGTGCGAAGACGATGGCTACACCAGTCAGGGCCGCCAGCGTGTTGTGCAAGACTTCCAAGGCAATGAGCAGCAGGACACCGGCGAAGGTGACTGTAGCGACCCAGAACGCCAGTGTGAACTCGCGCTCCATCGGCTCAGCCGGCAACGCGAAAGTATTATTTTCCTCGAGGTTCGCCAAATCCTCGTTGGTGAGGTCGTAGCTTCGGGGTTTGAAGTGAGGGCGTTCGACCTCCACAGCCAGGTGCCCCACCGCCAGAGCTTCCTCCGGTACGGAGAGGATGAAGGCGCCACTAGGTTGACTCTCCGTCTCGTTGACGGGCTCTTCCTCGTCGCCGGCCAACACCTTGAGTACCGCACCAACCACCGGGCGGTTCTGCGAATCGATCAGCAGGCCAGTGATCGTTGGAGCATCGGGGTTCTCGCGGACTTGAGGGCCACCTTCCTGGGCGAAGCCGGCTCCCGTGCTCCACACAAATATGAGTGCGACACCCAGTAACAGTACAATTGAACGCCAGTGTTTACGCATTCTGCTCCTTTTTCAATGCCGAGTACCTCGTCTGCAAGCGCTTCAATTCCTCTTCCTGACCGTGCATGGGGCACTCGCAGATCAGGGTTCCTGCCGCGCCGACGTCGACGAGGGCCTGCAGCAGCTCTTCCCAATGCATGTCCGAGTCGTCCAGGAGCAGGTGGTTCTGCTCGCCGGCCTCGGTGTAGTCGATACCCGAGAAGTGCAAGTGCAGGTTGCCGATGGCAGCAACGCCTAGCACCTCGCGGGTGCGATCCAGTATCTGTCGGAACCTCTCGTATGTGTTCCACCCACCGTTGTTCCGCGCGTGGATGTGGGCGAAGTCGATGCACGGCTCAACGCCGTCAATCTCGTCTGCCAAGCAAAGCACTTGGTCGAGGGTGCCGAAGGCTGTCGGCTTACCCGTCGTCTCGGGTCGCAGCGTGACGCTGATGTCATCTGCCTGTAGCTCCTGTGCCAGCTCCGACAGATGCCGGCGCACCCGCTCGTAGACGGTATCTTCATCGTCATCGTGCATGAAGGCTGCGTGGAATATCAGGTCTGTCGCACCGGCCACCCACGCTGAGCGCGCCTGCACGCGCACCCAATCACGGCTCTGCTCGATCACTTCCGCGCGCGGCGAGTTGAAGTTGATGTAGTACACGCCGTGCACGCTCAGGGATACGTCGTGTTCCTTGGCCGCGCGGCAGATGGCTTTGGCCGTCCGATCGCTGACTATCCGCATGCGCGACCGGACCCACTCGATTTCCATGGCGCCCAAGCCGAGCTCACCCACGTAGGCCACGCCGCCGGCGCTGCTTCGTTTCGGCGCGTCCGGCAAGACGCCGGCGCTCCCGAAGCGCAGCCCGTCTGTCGATCTCATATGCTATTGCTTTTCAGAGTCCCGAGCTTGCTCGGGGCAGGTGCTACGGAGCGAAGCAAGCGCAAGCGTTCAGCTACCCTTGCGAAGGTTAGGAAGAACCTTGGCAAGAGGCCGATTTCCGACTGGCGAGGGGCACCTCGACCCGAATGCGATTGGCAAACCTTCGCAAGGGTTCCCACTACCTGAACAGTTACAAGCAAGCTTCGCTACTCCGATGTTCCATAGTCGTTGAAGGCTGTCCGTAACCGTTCAGGAGGTATCAGGACTAGCATCCTGAGTAGGTCAAAACGAAGTGGAGACCGTATCGAAGGGTGCGGGTTTGCGACGGTTCTTCGAACAAGCCGCACCCCCTTCGACTGGGCTCAGGACGTC
>JAANWY010000377.1 GCA_018263655.1 Anaerolineales bacterium
GAGAGTTGATTCCTGTAGCTGGTCGGTGTTGTTGTTGTTTATCTTCACTCAGATCAGCTTGTGTTGACCATAAAGTGGTACACTTTTACTTCGGCGTTTTTGGTACACTTTTCACTCGTTGACAACAACAGAGTGACACGAAGCCCCCGTAGGGGGGCTGGGCGTGCTCCGCGTGCCCCGCAGGGCTTCGTACTTCGTACGCGAGCACCGTCGTTCACGGCGGTGCAGCCTGTTCTTCCCTTGTCAGCTTATTCCCTTTGTCCCAATCCTCTCCCTCCGAGCCGCTGCCGTCAAATGGACGCTCACAGACAAGTAAGGTATAATTGAGTGGGCGAAGGAGTACGCAATCGGCGGAACGCCTTGACCCTTACAATTGGAAAGGGAAAAAGCATATGACGACAGTCATTGAGGCGAAAGTTACATCTCAGGGGGTACTCATACCCCGTCCTCTGCTTGCAGCTTGGGGCGAGGTCAAGGAAGTCGAGATCGAGCAGCATAGCGACGCTATTATCGTTAAGCCTAAATCTGCGCCGGCTCGCGAACTGCGTGCTGAAATCGTACGTGAGATGAAAGCAGCTGGCCTGATTGAAGAATTGCCGTGGACGCCGCCTCCGACGGCGCCGGCTGAGGAACGTGCGCGTCTGGCAACGAAAGCGAGCCGTTGAAACTCAGTTGTGGTAGAAGCCAGGTTTTTCGGTGCTCACATCAACGAGTAGTTGTCTTGGAGATGTATGAGTCCAGAAAATCTTGATTCTGTTCGCCCAAAAACCTGGCTTCTGAGTGCTTTCGGATCGCAGCAAGTATACCAAACGGACCTTACCGAAGGGGTTTGTTGGTTTTTGCATCGCCGGCATGGGCACTACACCAAACTAGGGATGGATGGAACGAACTGGGGTGGGTCAGAATTCGTTGATTGCCCCAATTCGGTGTTGTGTTTCCGCCGGCATCCGGTCCGCCGCGTCACCGCCGTGAGCTTAGTCCTAATGCGTTTTTAACGCATTTTCCATATCAGCCGATGATTTCAATCATCGTGCTACGCCTATCGCAGGTAATCAATCAAACTCTGCCGATTCTGCCGGGCAATGGTGGCCAGCGTCGCCTGGTACCCCTGCTCGCGGGACTTCAGTTCGACGATCGCCTCCGCCATGTCCGTGTCTTCGACATCCGAAAGCCTCTTTTTTATGTCAAGATGCGCGCTGCCCATACGTTCCTGCACTGCGTCGAGCTGGCGAGCGGCAAGACCAATATTGGCTGTCTCAGCCGTGACCCGATCTAGCTCATCATCTAACAGGTCGATATGCCCGGCGACAGTCGTTACGTCGCCGGTGCGCAGTGAATCTACCAGGTCAGCGAGCTCGCTGAGGACAGGTTGTATAGCATCGCCAGAAGCGTTGACCTGCACCTGGTGTCCGGGCTCGATCTCGCGCATGATGGCGCCGCTCAGATCTACGCCGGCGGCAGGCGTTCCGTCTGAGTTGAAAGGCTTCGTGCCTGTCATGAACCCCGCGAAGACATAATCACCGCCGTGACGGGCATTGGCTACAGAGACGGCCTCTTTAAGCACTTCTTCAGCCTCGTCCGCCAGTTCCGGGAGGACAGACTCATTGGTAGAGCTGGAACCACGCAGGGCTACCGTTCTAGCCTTGACCACCAGGTCGGCCAGCGCGTGCAGTTTACCGTCGGATACTGCCACCCAACCTTGGCTAAATTCAATGGTCCGCTCGTAGGCATCTAGCCCCTCAAGATCCGAGTGCAGCTCCAACACCTCTCCAGCCGCTACTGGGTCTTCCGCCGGCCGGCCCAGCCGCTTGCCCGAGGCGATCTGCTCATTTACGTGAGTCAGCCCCTCCATCTGAGTCTGCAGATGGCGTAGCGCGCTATCTTGGATCATCCGCTCTGTTACACGCATATCAATTCGTCCCGTAATTGCTACCGTCCGACAATGCCGGTGTTGTTGATCAGCCGGTCCAACATCTGATCTACCGACGTGATCACCCGCGCCGCCGCCTGATAGGCTCGCTGCGATTCAATGAGATGCACCGCTTCCTCGTCGAGGGAGACGCCGGCGACGGATTCAGCTTGGTTCTCTAAAAATGTGACGACGGCCCCTTGTCCCTCGACTTGCTCGTCTGCTCCCTGAATCGTCAGCCCCAGCTCGACCACCATTTGGCGATAGAACCCACCGATCGTATTGTCGCTCAGAGCCGCTAAGCTTTGATCAGCCCGGTCAGCCATAGCGAGGGCATTTTCCCCATCGCCAGGCGCACCGCCACCGCCGCCGTCCGTCTCTGCGGCCGCGACAAGATCCGGGTCGTCAGCGACGGTCGAATTGACAGCCAGATCTGCCGCTCCCGCCCCCTCGAAGAAATCGAGGCCGGCGGTCCCACCGAGGTCGTACCCACCGGTGTGAACGGTATTGACTTCGTCTCTGAGGGCAACAGCCAGCTCGTCCAAGGATGTCAACTGATCCGGAATTACCGAATCGCGCACGTCCAGGAGGCCACGTAGTTCACCCCCGCTGATGGTTGCATCAGTACTGTCGGCGGACCACTGGATCACCCGCAACCCGGTACCCGGATCTGGATTGGTCGTCAGCGCGTAGGCATCAACCCCGTCAACCAATGCACGAGTGCCCAAACTGACGGTGACTGTACCATCGTCGTTCTCCACAACGCCGGCGCCGGTGGTCTCTACCACTTCCCGCACCAGTTGATCGCGACGGTCCAGCAGCTCGTTGGGCTGCTGATTCATTACCAGCGCCAGCCGAATCTGGCGGTTCAGATCAGCCGCCTGCGTCGCGTTGTCATTGACTTCTCCAACGACGCCAGCCACCTGGTCGTCCAGGCTGGTCTGCAGACCCGCAAGCCCATCGTTGATCGAGTTGAACCGTTGAGCCAACTGCCGGCCGCGGTCTATCACGCCGAGACGCGCTGCGGCCTCCTGTGGCGCTGCGGCCAGTTCCCGCCAACCGGACCAGAAGGCATCTAGCGCATCCCCGAGACCTTGGCCACTCAAGTCTTGCAGCGCTCCCTCGACCCGCGTCACGCCATCGCGAAATGCCTCACCCTCGTGCAGCGTTGCCGACTCGTTCCGCACCTGGCGGTCCAGTAGCTCGGACCTGACACGGCGGATCGTTAGGAGGTCAACACCAGCGCCCGTCTCCGGAAGCTGGGGAAAACCTTCCAGGGTGGGAGTTGATTGGGCAGCCGATGGAGACAACTCGACTCGTTGCCGCGAATAGCCGGGGGTGTCCACATTGGCCATGTTCTGGCCGGCCACCTCCATGGCGCGCTGCTGGGTCTGCAACGCGCTGAGACCGATAGCTAGTCCGTGAAAAGGTGAAGTCATCTCGTCCTCTGTCCCCAATGATGGGCGAAGGCGATCGGAGCACTAAGCATAATTGGCTACCCGTGGCGATCCACCAGCAAGTGACTCTCCAAATGACCGGGCCGCACTCCATGTCGATCGTAGGGTGCAGCCTCTGCGAAAAGGTCAACAACTGTGCCCAGGAACCTGCCCATCCAACGGCCGATACCAGCGAGTAGTTGATGATTGACGTTATTTGCCGTCTGTAGAGCCCCAACTTGTTCTCGAACATCTTCGCAGGCCGCCAGGAGAAGCACCCCTTCATCCTCAACTTGCATCTCCTGTCTCTTCAGCTCCCATCCATCTTGCGCAAACCACTTCGCCATCAACTCTTGTCGCGAAGCATCTAGCTCCGCCAGAGACTGAACAAGGATCTCCTGGCGACCTGCGAGACCTTCCAAGGTAGCGACATCACAACGAACCAAAGCCTCTCGAACCTGGATAGCCAGGCCCGTCAATTTTTCCAGGGTTCGCTGTTCTTTCGCCAAAACCTCCAAGACCTTACGGTCCGGACTTGACTTCGGGCTGGGATCCACCGATAAGCGCATCGATCAAGGCCTCCTCATCGACCTCATATGCTCCATCCTGAATCTGTTGTCGCAGAGCCTCGATCTTCCCTTCACGGACATCGGGCGCCGCGTCGATGGCTTCGCGGACTCGCTGTAACAATCGAGCCCCGGCCGACAGGATGGCCTCGTCGCCGCCTACTTCCGCCTTCGCACCCGATTTCTCGGTGTCACGGCGATCAACTTCCTCTACTTCCTGGGATCTGAACTGCAAGATTTCCTGCAGAATATTGCCATCGATACGCATTTCTATTACCTCCCTGACGCTTCCTCGTCAGTGGTATTCTCACTTTGCCGATCATCCTCGTCACTACTCTTATATCGGCACTGCGACGCAATTCTTTAGCTGTTTCCCACTGAATTTCCTAATCTGTCACATTTCGCTGCTGTGGCTGGTCTCCCGACCGGCCACAGCCAGGGATGGAGCAATTACTTTTACACTGAATTTCCTATCGAGTCAAGTCGGTTGCCTGGCGCTGCATTTTGTCCAATGCTTGCAACACCCGGACCGACAAACTATAGCTCCGCTGTGCGAGTAGCATCTGGGTCATCTCACGGGCAAGTTCGATGTTCGACCCCTCGCGAGCGCCGGCAACCAGATTGCCAAAGCCCGGGCCAGGCGTGCCGGCCTGCGCGTCACCCGACGCCGGCGTTTCCACGAACACGTTGTCGCCAACGGCCTCCAGACCCTCTACGTTGGGGATCCGGTAGAGGGGGATGGTCCCGCGCTGAACCGCTTCGCCTCCGTCAGGTTGGGCCCACACGCTTCCATCGGCATTCACATATATTGTGCTGTCCCCCGCTTCAAATTGGACATCGGTATCGACATACAACCCGCCGGCCGTCACCAGCCGGCCATCGCGATCCCGGCGGAAGGTTCCGTCCCTGGTGTACGCCCACTCACCATCGGCCTGACGGACTTTGAAAAACCCAGGACCGTCGATAGCCAGATCCAGCGGGTTCCCCGTCCGAGTCAACACCCCCTGGCTGAAGTCCCGCGTAGTGCCGCCCACTGCCACGCTGCCCCCAGCCGGCGTGCCGCCTGAAATCTGATCCGGAGAGCGCATCTCTACGAGATCAGCTCGGGTTGCCTTGAACCCCGGCGTGGCTGCGTTGGACAGGTTATTGGCCACCAGATCAAGGCTCATTTGCTGTGCAGATAGTGCGGTACTCGTCACATTGAACAGGGTCAAGGGGGATACACCCATCTCATCATCTCCTTAAGGTCCGTTCGCCGGCACAGATCAGCCCAGGCGCCCAACGTCCATCGTCCGGGCCAGCATCTGATCCTGCACCTGCACCAGCCGTTGGCTGGCTTCGTACATGCGCGCCACCGACATCATCTCTACCAGTGTGGCTGCGGGATCTACGTTCGAGCCCTCTACAAAGCCCTGCCTGACCTGAGCGCCGGCTGCTGGCTCTGGCGCGGCGCCAGTCGAGACAAACAGGCCCTCGCCTGCCCGCTGCAATGACTCCAAAACAACCTGGAAAACGCCCAACTGGCCAACGGCCTGTCCATCAACCGAGAGAGTACCGTCTTGGGCAATCGCAACCTCACCTTCCTGCGGCAATTGGATAGATTGGCTGTTCGCGTCTAGCACCAGGTACCCCTGGCCAGTTGTCAGGTTACCGTTGGCATCCCGATGGAACCTCCCGTCACGAGTGAAGCGCGGCCCATCCGGGGTTTGTACTTGAAAGAAACCCTCCCCTTCCAGAGCCACATCCAGGGAGCGACGCGTGCTGTGGAGCGGCCCCTGCCCGAAGTCCGTTTCTACTGATGCAGAATAGACGCCCGTCCCAGCCGGCCCCACCGCCGGCGCGTCCAGTCCAGGCTGCGCTGTCGATAGCCGGCGCAGTTCCAACTGCGTCGCCTGGGCCGGCGGCAAGCTAGCCCCTTTGTAACCAGGGGTGTTCGCATTTGCCACGTCACGGGCAACTGCCCCCTGACGCAACACCCCCGTGATCATCCCTGACGCTGCAGCGTACAACCCTCGAATCATGATCGATCCCTCCCTTGAAAAGCACCAAACCCCACCAAACTCACCAGGACAAGGCCAGCTAGACTGGCCACCCGCCACCCACTTCTACCCTTTCCACCTTCTCCTTCCCAGCCACTTCTTTCTGGCCCACCGGTCACCGGCAGTGTCAGCGGCACGGGTTGGGTGGGGACCGGCTGGATCAATGACGAGGAAGTATCTGTACCCGAGTCAGTGTTCCCAGTGTCTGGAACCTGCCCTGAAGAGTCCTCTGACCCGGAAAAAGCCGTCGGTGTAGGCGGTGGTGCTCCCCGCAGCGCCGGGTCTGGGAACCGGCCGGCGATGGATCGGCGATCACCCGGCGCCTGGTATTGAACTGAATCCTGTTCGATAGTGATCAGGAACAGTTTGTATGGTTTGTCAGGCACCGACAATTCACGGATTGCGAAGTCACCGGTGCCGGCACGATCGGTGTTGAACCTACCAATGGGGATCGCCGCGCCCTGGTGCGGAACAATCCAGGCCACATAGACCTCGTCCTGGAGCTTTGGAAGCCCCTCGACGCTGATGGTCGCCCATCCTTCAGCAACAGCCAGCACCGCCTCGCCCCGGCCCGTTTCCGGACCCGAGTTGGATACATCCGGGAGATAGTCGAGGAACACTTTCACAGGCACTCCGTTCCCTCGGGCACCGGTTGCCCCCAAGATCAACATACAGAGAGCAATCAAGATCGAGATGATGGCTGTGACTACATTGAGTCGGATTCGCATGTAGACCTCCGTGCGATCGCCAATTCCATCTTACACGTCCAACATGGCCCGCAGGGTGAGGATGATCTTGCTGTGGATCTGGGATACCCGAGATTCAGACACATCCAACACCCGGCCAATCTCCTTCATGGTCAGTTCGTGTTCATGGTATAGAGAGAGAACCAACTGTTCCCGCTCTGTCAACTCTTGAAGCGCTTCGCGCATACGTTCTCGAATGTCCATTTCCTCCAGATGTGCAACCGGGGTTTCTGTCTCCTCATCCTCCAGCACGTCGCCGAGTGAAAGATCCGGGTCGCCATCCTGAAAAAGCTGGCCATCCATGGACACCAAGATGCATCTGGCCTCCTCCAAGTTGGTTCGCACAGTGTCCACACTGACACCCAACTGCTCCGCGATCTCTTCGTCTGTTGGGTTGCGCCCCAACTTCCCCCGCAGCCGGCGAATGGCAGCTTGTATCTCTCGAGCGCGCTGCCGTATCGAGCGCGGAACCAGATCTAGACTCCGGAGGGTATCCAGGACTTGCCCCCGGATGCGGGCGCCAGCATATGCTTGGAATGGCACCCCCCGACTGGGATCATAGCGATCCACGGCTTGCATCAGGCCCACAATCCCATGGCTAATCAGATCCTCATACTCCAGACACGCCGGCAACGTGAGCGCCATTCGATCTATCACGTACTTGACCATGGGGGCATTCGCCAGAATGAGTTGTTCCCGCAACGTCTGATCGCCGGTAGACGCATACTGACCCCAGGCCTCATCCATATCTGCCGGCGCTTGTAGCGCCGGGTTGTGCGTTTCAAACGTTATCATAGTCTGTCATTCCCCTGCGAAAATGGGTGTTGGAAAGGGGAAAATCGGAGCGGAATCCACTCTCCATTTTCCATTCTCCATTTGGTAGCTAATCTCGGGTTGGCCGGTTCTGTCCTCCATCAGGTTAACCCGACTCTGGCGTCTGGTCGCCGGCGGGTGAGTCACCGGCGGAACTCCCATCGCCCGCCTGCGGTAAGCTCTCTCGCACCCTCGGCGTCATCTTGACAATGAAGAAAACCGTGTTCATGGCCCACCCCAGGGTGCCGAAGGCGAGTAAAGCCACCCCAGATTTCAACATGACGAGAGCCGGAGAGTTCCCCGTTACAAGTGCCACAGTTCCTACCCCCACTGCCATCAATACGGACACACGAAAAGCCAACATAGACCATACAGTTTCCATATCAGTCCCCTATACCTATTCCTACTGTGAAAATACTGCTCTGGTCGGTCGCTGCTTCGCTTACAGACCGCGCCAACACTGCACTTCACCCATGGTTCGGACCGGCCCTGCCGGCCGCAACGGCTCCTCGCGCTCCACGGCCGGCTTGTCCCCCCTGTTTCGTAATGTAGCGCTGGATGGCCTCCCTGTCTTGGGCCGCCATGTACGTGAACTTGACCCCCATCAAGTACACATGCCGGCTTGGATGGCGCTCCATCCAGCTGTGCAGTACGGCCCCCTCCACCTTAATCGGGCCATAACCGTCCGGCAACGTGAATTGCATTCTCACTGTATCACCTTCGGTAAGGAGCTGACGATGTCGCAACAAGACGCCGCCAGCACTGATGTCGATGATGGTTGGATTCATCCTGAACCACTCTGCAGATCGACCAAAGGACGCCTCGCATCGTCCCAGGCTAATACGGGTACGTACACGGACGTGCTCTCTGTGCTCTATGTGCTCTAACGATGCTGGTCGGGCAACGATCAGTCCCCCGGGATCCCGTTTTGGGTAGCGCAGGACCTGCGTCGCAGCCACATACACCTCGTCGCCTGGGTTCATGGATAGCGTGACAGACTGGCCAGGTGCAAACACGCTGCGGGGGTCTTTTGGCCCGGGCACAGCAAGATGGAGGGTCTCATTGGTTGAGTGCACAATGCGGCCTGGCGTAGCGGCCTCTCTACCAGAGTTCTTGATAATCTTCAGCTCGGTTCCAACTCGGAGTATGTCTGCCGTGTCCATGTCAGCCAGCTCTTCCCCTTGCATCAGTCGATTTCCACAATACCCTCGGTGTAAACGTTCGTCTCGGGAACCACCTCGTTGTAAGCCATGATAATGATGTGCGGCATCACACGCGCCACCAAGCGCCGCAGCGGTAGCCGGATCCGGGCCGGGCATAGGACAACCGGCTGATGACCCTGCGCCGCCAGTTTCTCAGCTTCCCCACCCAGACTCTCCAGGAAACGCTGGGCGATCCCTGGCTGTAGGTTAAGCGCCATCGCTTGATCTGTGCTCTGGAGCGCCTCACTCATCGCTTGTTCCAGGCTCGGGCTCAGCGTAATGACGTGGAGCAAGTTGTCTTCGGCCTTGTATCGGTTACAGAGAGAGCGCGCCAACGCTTGCCGGGCGTACTCGCTCAGCGTATCGGGGTCCTTGATATCCTTGGCATAGTAGGCGACGCTGTCCAGAATCGCCGGCAGATCGAGGACCGACACTCGCTCCATCAGTAAGTTCTGCAAGATGCGCTGCACCTCACCAACCGTCAGCAAGTTGGGGATTAGATCATCTACCAAAGCGGGGCTCTCCTCACGCAGACGGTCGAGCATATTGCGAACGTCCTGGCGGCTTAGCAACTCTGCCGCATGAGCCTTGATAACCTCCGTCAGATGCGTACTCAGGACAGACAGCGGGTCTACCACGGTATAGCCCATCAACTCAGCTTTCTCCTTGTCATCCTCAGAGACCCACAGCGCCGGCAGGCCAAACGCGGGCTCTGTGACCGAGATACCCTCCAATCCATCGGACGCGTTCTCGTCGGCCGGCATAGCGCCCATAGCCAGATATTGGTTCGTCATCAACTTGCCGCGAGCCACTTCTTCGCCCCGCAGACGTATCACATAGGTCTGAGGCGGCAAGTGCAAGTTGTCTCGAATCCGAACTCTGGGGATGATGAACCCCAGCTCCTGGGCAATCTGCCGGCGAACGGCGGCGATGCGATCCAGCAAGTTCCCCTCTCGTTCGCGGTCTACCAGCGGTATCAGCGTGTAGCCGACTCCCAGCCCCAACGGATCGACGCGCAAGAGGTTGGCCACGTCCTCGGGGCTCTCTTCGCGCGGCCGCTGGCCGGCCGGTGCGGCCGGTGCGTCACCGGCCGGGGCTAACTCCGCCTCCTGATCAGGCTGCTTCAGCCACTGGGCCATCAATACCGTGACCACGCCCAGCGTCAGGAAAGGCAGACTAGGCATCCCGGGCACCAGACCGAAGGCCAGCAACAGCCCTCCTACCATGGTGAGCACGCGGGGCATACCGACTGTTTGCTCCACGATGGCGCGGCTCATGTCCGACTCCGAGGCCGTGCGCGTCACGATGATGCCCATGGCTGTAGAGATCAGCAAAGCCGGAATCTGGGTGACTAAGCCGGCACCCACAGTGAGCAGCACGTATCGGCTGAGGGCTTCCTGTAAGGAAAAGCCCTGCAGGAGGACCCCAACCCCAAAGCCACCAATGACATCCACGATCAGGATGAGCACAGCTGCGAGCACATCGCCCTTCACAAATTTGCTGGCACCATCCATGGCGCCGTAGAACTCTGCCTCCATGCTGATGAGCCGTCGCCGAAGGCGAGCCTCTTCCTCGGTGATGAGGCCGGCGTTGAGGTCAGCATCGATGCTCATCTGCTTGCCAGGCATGGCATCCAGCGTGAAACGGGCCGCTACCTCGGCCACTCGACCGGCGCCGTTGGTGATCACCACGAACTGAATGACCAGCAGGATGACGAACACCACCAGCCCTACGACGTAGTTCCCGCCGACGACGAACTGCCCAAAGGCCTCGACAAGCTGGCCTGCATCGGCCTGAAGCAGAATAAGGCGCGCCGCTGCTACGTTCAGCCCCAGGCGAAACAGCGTGACAATCAACAACAGTGACGGGAACACTGAGAACTGGAGCGGTTCCGACACATACATCGACACAAGCAGAATGGTGATGGCCACGGCAATGTTCACCGCCAGCAGCATATCGAGAACCAGCGTTGGCAACGGAATGATCATCACAGCGATGATGATGACCACCCCAACGGCGAGGGCTATCTCGCTGTGCTGCACGAGACGCGCAATCGCCGTCGTGGTAGAAGCTGTCTGGGAAGTCGCCGTCATACCTATTCCTTCTTGTTCAGCATCGACAGGTGTTGGTGGTTACCATTAGGGAACGCTCTGCAAGCAAACATGTCTACTGGTTCTATATCTACTATCGGTCCAAAGCGCTCAAACTTGAGCTCTCGCCGCTGTGGCCGGTCTCCCGACCGAGCCACGGCGGTGTCGATGTAGAACATTTGTCTAATGTGACATTGTCAAGCTACTCTCTTATGCTCGTCGACGGTCTCCTGACCTAGGGGGCATCGGTCAGGAGACCTCGCCCAGCTATCAGGAGACCTCGCCCAGCTATCAGGAGACCTCGCCCAGCTATCGTAGCCCTTGCGAAGTTCTTTTTTGGTAACCGTTCAGGGGTATCACGACCAGCATCCCGAGTAGCGCGAAACGACGTCCTGAGCCTGACGAAGGGCAACGTTGAGCGCGTATCGAGGGGTGCGGGTTTACGACGGTTCTTCGCACAAGCCGCACCCCCTTCGATGAACTCAGGACGTCGCTTCGATACGACCTCGGCTTTGCCTCGGTCTACTCAGGCGGCGTCCTGAGCGGCGTCCTGAGCCTGTCGAAGGGCCTGTCGAAGGGATGCTCCATAGATTACCCCCTGAACGCTTACCTTTTTTGCTCGTCGACCGTCGGCGATCAACGATTTCACTTCTCATCTCTCATTTCCTCGCCCGCAATTGGTAGACAAAGGCCAGTACCTCCGCCACCGCCTGGTACAGCTCCATGGGAACCTCTTGCCCCACTTCCGCCATCTCGTACAGCGCCCGGGCTAGCGGGATGTTCTGCACCACCGGCACGCTGTGTTCTCGAGCTAGTTCAACGATTCGCTCAGCGATATAGCGCTGGCCTTTCGCTACCACGGTGGGCGCGTCCATCTCCTCCGCCTTGTACCCCAACGCCACAGCCAGGTGGGTGGGGTTGGTAACGACGACGTCAGCCGTGGGAACGTCCTGCATCATGCGTTGCAGCGCCAGTTGCTGCTGAGCCCGCTGCCGCCGGCTCTTGATCAACGGGTGCCCCTCGATGTTCTGCAGCTCCTCTTGCACCTCGTGCTTGGTCATCCGGATATCGCGCTCAAACTGCCGGCGTTGAAAAACGTAGTCCAGGCCGGCGAGCACCGCCATCAGCAGCGCCACGCGAAGCACCATCGACATGCCTACGCGAGCGAGCGCCGCTGCGGCCGCTGGTAGCTCCATATCGACGGCGGCTGCCAACACATCTAGGTTGCCGGCCAGTGAGCGATAGACCACGAAACCGATGATCAGCATCTTAGCTAGAGACTTGACCAGTTCCACGAGCCCGCGGCGCGAGAACACCCGTCCCAAGCCTTGGATCGGGTTGAGACGATCCAAATTGGGCGCCAACGAATGGAACGTAAACAGGAATCGCGTTTGACCCACATTTGTAGCCACGCCCACCGCCAGGGCCACCAACAAGATCGGAGCGATCAACCGCGTCAGTGTCAGCATCAGGCTCAAACCGCCCTGATACACCGTCCCTACCGTCCAATCCTGCGTGATTAGACTCTGTCCAAGAGAGCGACTCATGACCTGGGCCAGCTCGGCGACGAGCGTGGCGCCATAACTGCTCAGTACAGCGGTGATAGCCAGTAGACTGAGTGACGGCGCCAATTCCATACTGCGGGCAACCTGCCCCTTCTGCCTGAACTCTTCTCTACGGCGTGGTGTGGGATCTTCTGTCTTCTCAGGCATTGTCCTACCTCATGAGCTCAAGAGGTCTCCAGGAGGGCGACCAATTGCGCCATGCCCTCCTTCAGAATCGCGGCCATCGTTGGCCCCATGGATGGCAATGTGACGGCCAGGACGGTCAAAGCGACCAGCACCCTAAGGGGCAAGCCCAGTATGAACACGTTCATTTGCGGTACTGATCGGGCGATGAGGGCCAGAGCCACATTGGTCAACATGACCGCACCGAAAACGGGCAGCGCAATGCGCAGCGCAGCTACGAAGATGGTGGCCGACAGGGGTATGAGATCTGCAAGTGCCTGCGCGTCGGGCTGAAATGTCCCGACCGGCGCGAAATCCAGCGTCTTCGCGATGGACCGGATCAACCAGTGGTGCCCACCCAGACTCAGAAACATAAGGGCGGCCAACAGCGTGTAGAACAGGTCTGCCACCGCCACGGGTTCACTGGTCAGTGGGCTCAGCAGGTTCGCAACACTTAGGCCCATCGATGTGCCAACTATACTGCCGGCCATTGCCAAGCCCGTGATGGCCAGAGTGGCCACAAACCCTACCAGTAGTCCCAAGACAACCTCGTGGGCTGTCAGCAACAAGAAATGCCCTACTGAATCTGGCAGCGGTGTCAAAGAACCGATGCTGATCTGAAGCAGCAGATGGGCCAACAGCCCGGCCAGCCCAATCTTGGCCAGGCGCGGCACACTCCGGTGACCGAATATAGGCGCGCTCATCAACAAAGCCAAAATCCTCACAAAGAGCAGGAACAGATGCTCCAGATACAGACCAGAGATCTCAACTGCCATAGTCATGTCGTCCTGTAGTCGATTAGTCGGTTGGTCGGTTAGTCAATCCGACTACCCAACCACCCAACTACCCGGCTAGCGCCGGCAGACTGTTTAGTACACTCGTCATGAAGCGCAGCATGTGGTTCAGCATCCAGCGGCCCAATAAGGCCAGAGCCAACCCAATGGCCACCAACTTAGGCACATACGTGAGTGTCATCTCGTTGATCTGGGTCATCGCCTGAAACACACTGACCGTCAACCCGACCAGCATACTTACACCAAGCAGCGGCGCTGCCAGCATAAGCATCAGAACAGCAGCGTCCTGCCACAACTGCAACACCATCGCATCCGTCATATCCTTTTCCCTCTTAGCTTGACAAGGTAGTCACACCTACTGAAAGCTCACAACCAGCGATCGACTCAAGAGATGCCAGCCATCCACCATGACGAAGAGCAAGAGCTTGAAGGGTAGCGAAATCAAGGTCGGCGGCAACATCAACATCCCCATGGCCAACATCGTTGTCGATACGACCATATCAATGACCAGAAACGGAACATAGATCACAAAGGCCATCTGAAAAGCGGTGCGCAGTTCGCTGATCACGAAACTGGGTATCAGCACGTAGTTCGGTACGTCGTCGGGCGTATCAGGTCGGTCTGCCTGCGCAAGATCAACGAAAAGCGCCAAGTCCTCTTCCCTCGTCTGCTGAAACATGAAATCCCGCAACGGAGCCGCCGCCCGATCGAGGGCGGCAGTCTGGTCAATCTCCCCAGCCACGTAAGGTTGAATGGCGTCCCGGTTTACTATGCTCCAGGCTGGTGACATGACGAAGAACGTCAGGAATAGCGCCAGACCGATGACGACCTGATTCGGCGGTACCTGGGGAATGCCGATGGCACTCCGGGCCACGGAGAGTACAATGACGATGCGGGTGAAAGCCGTCATCAGGATCATGACGGCCGGCGCCAGGGTGAGAACGGTCAGGAGAAGTAGGACCTGCACGGCGCCGACTGTACCCTCCGGCGTTGCCGTTTCCCCCATCTCCAGGGTGACGGATGGTCCCGTTGCGTCCAGTTGACCCAAATTCGCTGAGCAGCCGGCGGTCAGGAGCAACACCAGGACAGCCAGGCATGCAAGTAGAAAACGGAAATTGGAGATTGGAGATTGGAGATTGGAGATTGGATTCCCTTTTCTCTTTTCTCTCTTCCCTTTTCTACGTTCCATATTCCGTTTTCCCTCCTTCATCTTCACCGCTGAGGCCACTCTCCCGGCTCACCGCTGGGGCCGGTCTCCTGACCGCGCCCCCCGCCTCGGTCAGGCCTGCCTGTGCGGGGCCCGCAGACGGAGACTCTCGGCGAGAAAAAGCGCTGTTAGGGCCGGCCCCCCGACCGCGCCGCCCTCCATCCTCCATTTCCCCCGCTCCATTTTCCCCGTTCCACTCTCCATCAGTCATCTCAGCGAGAACTGTGATCTGCTGATCGGTTCCCCCCAGAAGCAACACCTTCGGCCCCGCACCAACGAGATAGAGAGCCCGGTTAGAGGATAGATACTTGGTCTCCAAAACTTCTATGTGTGCTGACGACGCTATCCCCTGTTGGTTGAGCATAAAGCGTCTCAAGACGCGCAAACTGCCATAGAGCAAAACAAGGACCAGTCCAAACTTAGCTAGAAAGCCCACGGCATCGCCGATAGCGGGAACACGGGGCGCGGCGATCGCCCGATCATCAACCGGTGTCTCTCCCGGCTCTTCAGTCGCGGCTGCCGGCCACACCAGGCCATCAGCATCGCTGGAACTTGACGCTGCGGGGGCCTCCGGCGCTGGGCCGCCCCTTCCCCAGAACAGGCCTACAATGAGGAGCAACCCGAGAACTGCCGCCAGCACCGCTAGCCAACCGATCCCCCTCGGGCGTTGGGGGCGTTGCCCCCCCCTCACGCCCAAGTCCTGGAACCTTCTTATTAGTGTTTCCATCGTTCGCTGGGTGGAATAATCTCCGTTACCCGCACGCCGAACATATCTTCGACCACGACAACTTCACCCCGACCTACAAGTTTGTCATTAACCAGAATGTCCACTGGCTCGCCGGCTAACTTGTCCAACTCGATCACCACCCCGGGGCACAGTGTCAACACCT
Source organism: Anaerolineales bacterium (assembly GCA_018263655.1). GTDB lineage: Bacteria > Chloroflexota > Anaerolineae > Epilineales > JAANWY01 > JAANWY01. The sequence goes on from JAANWY010000377.1 coordinate 15,420, forward strand.
CTCGCAGGGACATACCTGTGCACCCCAGTTCCACGGCAACGTCCAGATCTACATCGGCCAGGAAATCCAGGTCTCCGGTAGCCGTCTGAGATTCAGCAGAAGGCGACAGAGACTCAAATAGGACCGGCTCAACCGGAAGCGGCGCGTCCGGCCCACGCTCACGCTCCCTTGTACCTGCCTGGGAGGGTGCGTCCGGCGCATCAGTGTCCTCTACAGAGTCCTCTACCAGAGATGGATCCTTACGGTCTTCTTCATTCCCCATTAGCACCTCCTAAAAGTGCGGACTCTACAGCATCCAACGATTGAAGGTCGATGGCTTCGCTGCCGGCCGACTGCCGGCCATTGCCCCCCTCGGCGGGCTTGTCCTGATTCTCGTCGACGGACTTGTCCCCGTGAGACGAAGCTTGAGCGGACTCCGCCCCGAGCTCAGTAGACTCGGCCGAAGGAGTGGAGGCCTCAGAGCTTTCCGGTCGTCGTCCGTTATCTGCCGCATGTGCGTCAACCGCTTTCTCTAATATGCTCAGATCTAGCGGCCCGGAGTCGACGGCCTTTTCGATCCGGATCGCCATCCGGCCATTGAGGGTACCCGGCTGACCCCAATACTTCTCCCGACCACCGACAAGCACCCTGGCCTGGCTCTCGCGATGTGTGCCCAGAATGAGAACTTCCCCAGCCTGCAGGCCCGCTATCTCCCCCAGACTCAGTTGTGAGGCGACGAGGCGAACGGAGAGCGGTATGCTGACCTGATGCAAGTGCGCGGCCATCTTCCGCAAGGATCTTCCATCCTCCTCGGACTCCCGGGAGCGAAGGCTCTTGGACCACCTGCCGGCAGTAAGATCCTGAGCTATCGGGTCCAGCACGGAGAAGGGCAGAACGATGCTCATCAGGCCGGAGACGTCCTCCAGAAATACGTCGTACATGGCCAATAGTGCTGAGTCGGTGGGGAAAGCTACGCCGGCGAACAAGGGGTTCATGACGACCGCTTCGACTGTCGCGTTTAGATCGATGATATCTGCCCACGCTGTTGTCAGTTCATCCAAAATCCTGTCCACGGCCTTGCGCACCAGCATCAATTCCATCTCTGTCATCTCGCCGGCCTCAGTCTGGCGCAACCCCACGCCGCCCAACATGCGATCGAGGATCGCCCTACCCAGCTCAGGGGCCAGCCCCAAGACTATACGGCCTGGCAGTGGCTTCAGGCTGATGACGTAGGTAATACCTGGATTGGGCATCTCCGAAGAAAAGACAGCATAGGTCCCCTGATCCAAAGCTGCAAGGTTGACTTGCACCCTCGCTCGCAAGTAGATGGCCAGAGACGAGGTCAGTCGCTTGGCCAGGTTCTCGTGAACCATCTGAAGCGTCCAAATGTGCCCCTTAGAGTACTTAGCTGGGCTGCGAAAGTCATACATCTCGACCTTCGCCTGCGTCTGGCGCTCTCCGCCCTCGCTTAGACCTGCCTCCTCAAGCTCCTGCGGCTCCTCAGCCCCTTCGGGGGCTGCCTCAAGCAGAGCATCAATCTCTTCTTGGGTAAGCTTCGTAGACTCTCCGGCCATAGTCAACCTCAACGGGCATTACTGAATCCACTGCAGAGGCTCACATCAACGGCCCCCGAATAGGCCTCAGAGCGATCTTTTTGCAGTAGAGTCATTACTGGATCACAAACTCGGTAAAATAGACAGCCTTGACTTTTCCGACAGTAAGTCGAGTGTTCAAGCCATCTCGCAGTTCCTGTTTGAGCTTCTCCTTGCCAGCGACAGTAAATACCTCCTCGAAAGTCTTGTTGCTCAGCTTTAGGGTCAAGATATCTTCAATAATGGGGCGGTGTTCGTCCAGAGCCTCACGGATCTTCCCTTCGGCCTCTTCGCGAGCCTCACTGGGCAGAACGTAGAATTCAGCGTCTGTAGGCACGATTTCAAGCACGACGGCGATCTTCAAATAACGGTGGCCACCCGGGTCGGCCAGATTAACAATCTTGTCCCCCGTATCGTACAGGAAACCTTCCGCTTCTTGCTCCTTCTCGAGCGCCACAGATGGCACTCGAACTTCTTTCGCCTCGCTGTTGTTCGTCTGTGTTTCCTCCGAAGGCGTGGCCTCGTCAGGGGCACTCTCGTCTGACGTCCCCAGCGTAATCTGGATTGGTGCCATTTTCCCTGATAGGCGGCTGGGAACTACCAGAAAACCGACTGCCGCCAGCCCCAGAACCAGGCTGATGAACAACACGAGGAGAGCGTGTCCTTTGATTTTGCCAAGCATTCAGTGTCTCCCGTTGATTATCTTGATCAAGCTACTTGTGTTCCGGCGTCAGCAGCCCCTTGTCAACCGCTGGGGCCGGTCTCCCGACTCCACCGCTGGGGCCGGTCTCCCGACTCCACCGTTGGGGCCGGTCCCCCGACTCCACCGCTGGGGCCGGTCTCCCGACTCCACCGCT
>JAANWY010000378.1 GCA_018263655.1 Anaerolineales bacterium
TTTACGCTCGAGAAGGGACGGAAGTTTAGCACGGGGCGCACACTAACCGCAAAGGACGTTGACTTCAGCCTCAACCGGATGCGCAATCTCAAGGGTAATCCGTCGTTTCTGGCTGATAACATTGCCAATGTCGAAGCTTCGGATGAACACACAGTGATCATTACGTTGCATCATCCTGATCCCTCTCTACTGTCGCGGTTAGCCTTCACGGCCTTTGGCATCATCGATAGTGAAGAGGCTAAGGCCCATGGCGCGATGGCCGGCGCAGATGCCGCCGAGACCGACACGGCCGAGGAGTGGCTCAATAACCATTCCATCGGCAGCGGTCCCTATATGATGCAGAAATGGGAACCCACCGTAGAGACGATCTTAGTACGGAACCCCGAGTATGTGGGTGAGCGGGCCGCCATCGCTCGTGTGATTTACCGCACCATGGCTGAGGCCGCAGCTCAGAAGATCGCCTTGGAAGCCGGCGACGTAGACATCGCAGTTGATGTGACGCCAGACCAGGTAAGTAGCCTCACGGATAGTCCAAATATCGTGGTCTATGAGGGCGTGAGTGACTGGACGTTCTTTCTGCTCATGAACATGGATCCGGAAATTGGTGGTCCCATGTCGGAAGACGCGGTGCAGGATGCAGTGCGCCTGGCTTTGGACGATGAGGGCGTTCGAGCGCTAGCCGGCGGGGCTGCGGCTATCCCGGTGAACATGATGCCCGTGCACTGGCCCTACGTATTGGATCAGTCGCGGAGAATTACGCGGGATGTGGAGGCTGCCAAGGCCAAGCTGGCCGAAGCTGGCTACGGGGACGGTCTGACTGTGAATTTGGACTATCCGGAGTTCACGATTGCCGGCATCTCCTGGTCGACGCTCGTTCAGAAGGTGCAGGCTGACCTGGCTGACGTGGGTATCGATGCGAAGCTCAGGCCGGCCGACGTGCAGGTGTCTCTGGAAGCCTATCGCAACGGCGAACAGGCCTTCTCGCTCTGGGTATGGCACCCTGATTTCGTTGATCCGGTCGATCGAACGGCCTTCATGCCCGAGGGCAAGGTCGGGCTGCGGGCCAATTGGACTGAGGAGCGGGCGAGCGAAGCGTTGGCTGAGGTGACCAAGCAGGCGCGTACGGAAACTGACCCAGCAGAGCGTGAAAAGGTGTTCACCACAGCACAGGAGCTGATGCTGGACGAAAGCGCCTTCGCTTTCTTGGTTCAGCCTGGTCTGCAAGTCGCCTACCGTGACGAGGTAGAGGGTTTCGTGTACAACAACCAGTGGCGCATTGACCCCTACACAATGAGCAAGTAAGCTTCTGCGTCGCTCAGAGCACTTGATCGGTTATCTGGTAGAGGAAGTCACTAGGTAAGCGGCTGGCTAAGACGTAAAACGTGAAACGTGATGCGAGTATAGGAAGCAAGTGCCTTCACGTTTCGCGTTTTACGTTTCACTGACATGTCAAATCTCGTTCATGTAAGGTGCTGTTGTTCATGCAACGCTTTTTAGTGCGCCGGATCATATTGCTGATTCCTTTGCTGATCGGTGTGTCGCTGGTGGCGTTTGTCATTTCCCACGCTGTACCGTCCGATCCGATGAATGCAGCGCTTGGTCCGAAAGCTGTTAGCGATCCGGAGATTGTAGCTACCTATCGGGCCAAGTGGGGGTTGGATGAGCCATTGTATGTCCAATATCTGACGTATGTGGGCAATCTGCTCCAGGGAGATCTTGGGCGCTCGATCATCAATCGCCGGCCCGTCGCCGATGAGTTGGGGCGCTTTCTGCCGGCTACCATGGAACTGGCGACGGCCGCCATTATTCTAACCGTACTCATAGGGATGCCTTTGGGCGTTATTTCGGCCGTACGACGTAATACGTGGGTGGACCGGGTCAGCCGTGTGATCTCGCTTATCGGAGTCTCGGTACCGGTGTTCTGGTTCGCTTTGTTGGGATTATTCGTTTTTTATGCCAGGTTGGGCTGGCTGCCGGGGCCGGGGCGCCTGGGGATTGGCGTGGAGCCCCCCGATCGGGTCACTGGATTCTACACCGTCGACGCCCTCCTCATGGGCGATTTCCAACTCTTTCGCGACTCACTGGGCCATCTGGTCTTGCCCGCCATCGTCTTGGCCGGTTACAGCACAGGGTTGATCACGCGCGTCACTCGCTCGGCGATGCTGGAGGTGCTTGGTCAAGACTACGTGCGCACTGCTCGTTCCAAGGGGCTGAGAGAATATCGCGTCATGCTGCGCCACGCTTTACCGAACGCCTTGATCCCCACCGTTACCGTGCTGGGCCTCTCCTACGGCAGCCTCTTAGCCGGCACTGTTCTCACCGAGATCATCTTTTCCTGGCCAGGTATTGGACAATACGCCTATAGGTCTTCTACAGCACTAGATTTTCCGGCCATTATGGGCGTGACGATGCTGATCGCCTTGATCTTCATCTTGGTGAATCTTGTGGTAGACGCTATGTATGTCTTCTTAGACCCACGCTTGCGATAATCCCAGACATCGTGCTTTCACATAGAGCCATCGACGACACGACTCGTTTTCTCAAGAGCAATCAGCTTGCACTGATAGGTGCGGTGCTAGTGCTGGGCTGGGTCATTGTGACCGTTGCCGCCCCCGTCCTCGCTCCCTATGATCCTCTCGAGCAAAATATCGTAGACCGATTGCAGTCGCCCAATGCGTCGTACTTGTTTGGGACAGACCAACTCGGGCGCGATGTGCTCAGTCGTGTGATCTTCGGGGGGCGCCTCAGCCTGCCGGCAGCCCTTCTGGTCGTTGTAATCGCTTTGGGCTTGGGGACAGTGATAGGTGCCGTGGCTGGCTACTGGGGAGGTGCCTGGGAAGAGGTCCTGATGCGCGTCACCGATGTCTTCATCGCCTTTCCGACCATTATTCTAGCCATGGCGGTCGCTGCAGCGTTAGGCCCCAATCTTAGCAACGCGATCGTGGCCATGGTCGTCGTTTGGTGGCCCAAGTACTCTCGCATTGTGCGTGGCTTAGTGCTGAGTGTCAGAGAAAACGAGTACGTCGAGGCCAGTCGAGCGGTTGGAGCCACCGAAGGCCACCTGCTCTGGCGGGTTGTTTTGCCTAACTGCATTGCTCCAGCGCTGGTGATGGCCACCCTTGATTTTGGAAACGCTATTTTGGTGTTTGCCGGCCTTAGCTTCCTGGGGCTAGGGCCGGAGCCGAGTACACCGGAATGGGGGCGCATGGTGTCGGATGGCATCCAGTACTTCGATCAATGGTGGATAAGCGCCTTCCCCGGATTGGCCATTTTTACGCTCGTGATGGCCTTCAATTTCGTGGGTGATGGGCTGCGCGATGCGTTGGATCCACGCCTACGGCAGCAAATTTGACTCGGGTGTGGCTAAAATCTGTTGGTAGTAACAGGTTCAACCGTTCTCAGCGACTGAAGTCGCTACTACGGACAGAAACTCCGCGTGATGCCGTGCGTACTACATAACGAGCCGGCTCGACACGCGACCTGTATCTCGCCCTTGTGGTGCTACATCAGACGAAAGAGGCAAAGCGTGAAACTCCTGGAAGATTTCGACTTCAGAAACCCGTGGCATTTCCTGGGTTTGCTTGTCGTGTTGTTTCTGCTAATTCCCGTCGTCTTCCCTCCGCTTAGAGTGGTCCTGATGTGGCTCATTCGACCAGATCCGACGGATGTCGTTCTGGCCACATTTGTCATCACATTCGTCGTTCTCGCCAGGCTGGGATTGGGGTTCAGGGACCTTCTCACCAGTCGCCAGGAGCGTAGAGAGGGAGGTCTCGATGCTGCTCGGGAAGCAGAAGCGGCCTATCACCAGATGTCAGATCTCATCATCGACTGGTCGGAGGCCGACGTCGAGAGCGCCAAACTGGCAGTGACGGGGAGCGTTGCAGATCCCGATGTTCAGGCGGAGCTGCACCGCAAGATTCACAAAGCTGTCGATATCTTCCATCAGGCTGTGCGACGGTATCACGATTTGCCTAGATCAGCGATTCAGGGTAAGGGGACGCAGTCGTGGGGGCTTCTGGATTATGGACGGGCTAAGAATCTTGCCGAAGACTGTAAGAAGACCCTGACTGAGTTGCAGGAAGCGCATCGGTTGTTGGATGAAGTTTGGTCAGAGGTTGGCCGATAGTTTGATCAGGAGGGGACTATGAACATGCGATACGACGTGAACTTGAGGAGTCTGGTTTCCATCGTGGTCGCTGCCTTGTTGATACTGCTGGTAGGCAGCCTGGGGCTCGTCGGCTGGGGCTACTTCGTGACGGTTGGCGAGAACGAAGGCGCCATCATCACCACCCGCGGTCGCATCGAACGAGTGGTTGGCGCCGGCTTCTATTGGTCTCTGAACCCCTTTAAGTCGGCGATAAAGTGGGATCGCAGTGCTATGCATTTCGAGGTTACCGATCCCGAAGTGTTGACGAAATCGGCGGAGCAAGAGAACGGGGAGATTGCCAGTATTGGGCAATCCATCGGGATTGTGATTGCCGGAGACGTGTTTCGGCCAGGTCCCGAGGACGCGGTGTTCATCAAGGACAAGTGGCGCGACTACCGACCGCTCTTTTTGAACGACGAGCTCATCATTGGTGATCTCGGGCTGATGCGGGATCCTAACACGGCCGTCGGGGCCGGCGAGGGGCTCGTTCAACAGCTCGCCAAGCAAGCGGCTAAAGAGTGTGTTGGCGAGCGCACGTTTGACAACGCGGTTGTCGGGACCGCCAGGGGCGAGCTTCGTCAGTGTATTCAGGATAAGCTCGGTGCGCTCGCCGAAGGGTACGGGCTGACGGTGGCCAACGTGACGGTACCCGACGTCATCCTTGACGAACAACAGCAAGAGATTGTGGCGCAGCTTGGTCAGGCCAAATTCATGGCGAACCGGGCGGAACAACAAGAACAGCAAGCCATCGCCGAAGCTGAGCGGGACGCCGCCACCGAGCGGGGAAAGATTAAGATCGAGCAGGCGCGAGTGCAAGAGAAGGCTCGTCAGGACAAGATCACGGCCCAACTGCGCAAACAAGCGCTGGAGGCCCAAAAGGCAGCCATCGAAGCCGAAAAGGCCAATGAGCGATTCAAAGCCGAGAAAGATTTGGAGATTTCGAGGATCAAGCGCGACGTGGCCGAGCAGGAAGCGAAGGCTCAGTTGGCGCTGGAGTTGGCAAAAGCACAGATGTATGGTGACAATGCCAAGTATGTTGAATTGCTAGTCAACCAGGCCTGGGCGGAAGCATGGAATCAGGTCGACAAGGTCATTGTTCCGCAGGGCGTGAATCCGACGATGATCCTGGGCGGAGGCACAATGCCTACTTTTGATGTCGGCCAGCAGACGGCCGGCCCACGCTGACCCATCATCAGCCTGAATACGCCCGTCTCACTTCCTCGGCGATGATGCGGATGCCTTCGCGCACCACGTCTTCCTCCCCCGCGTAATTCATGCGGATGCACTCGTGCTTGTGGCGCCACGGCTGCTCCAAGCCGGGGAAGAAGTAGTGGCCTGGCACGATGATGACGCGGCGCTGCTTCAGTCGCTCGTACAGCTCCTGGCAGGTGATGGGCAGGCCGGCGAACCAGAGCCAGAAGAAGAAGGTGCCCTCGGGCTTGTGGACGTAGTAGTCGAGACCCGCCATTGCCTCGCGGGTCCACGCCAGCGTCTGCTCCGATTTGCGCTGGTAGTACGGCTGGATCACGTCGCGGCTGAGGTCGATGATGTCGCCGCTGCGCACCAGTTCCAGCGCCATGACGGCGCCGAAACTCCCTGGTGCTAAGCTCACGATGGCGTTCATGCCGGCCACCGCCGATACCACCTCCTCGTTGGCGATGACGATGCCCGTCCGTCCGCCGGGCAACCCTAGCTTCGAGAGGCTCATGCACAGGATGATGTGGTCATCCCAGATTGGGTCGGCCTCGGTGAAGATGATGTTGGGGAACGGCGTCCCGTACGCGTTGTCGATGATGAAGGGGATGCCGTTCTCGCGGGCCAGGGCGCTGAGCCGCTCCAGCTCCGCTTCGGTCAGGACGTTGCTGGTGGGGTTCGTGGGGCGCGACACGCAGATGGCGCCAATCTCCTCGGTGACGGACACAGCGTCGAAGTTCACGCGGTACTTGAAGATGTCGTCGGCGAGGAATTCGATCGCCGGCCGGCTGGCGGTGAAGAAGTCGTCTGTCAGCCCGACGTCGACGTAGCCGATGTATTCCGGCGCCAGCGGCAGCAGGATTTTCTTGTGCGTGCCGTCAGCGAAGTCGCCGGCGAACATGTTGAAGAGGTAGAAGAAGGCGGTTTGGCTGCCGTTGGTCAGGGCGATGTTCTCCGGACCGATGTCCCAGCCGTACTGCTCACGCAACAGGCCGGCCAGCGCCGCGATGAAGTCTTGCTGGCCCTGCGGCGCGTCGTAGTCCCCGATGAGCCGTTCGAACTCGCCGGCGAACTCCAGCATGCGGTCCATGCGCGTGACGAGCTCTTGCTCCATCTCCGGGATGTGGGCTGGGTTCCCGCCGCCCAGCATGAGCATCTCTTCGTCGCCGGACAGGGCGCTGCCCAGATCGTCCATCAGTTGGAGGATGCCGGCTTGGCGAGTGAACTTCGTTCCGAGCTTTGATAACATCATGTCAAAATGAGAGTAATAGCTATTGGTGTTCTTCGGCGAGTACGA
>JAANWY010000379.1 GCA_018263655.1 Anaerolineales bacterium
CGAAGGGTGCGGCTCAAGCAACGCCTCGAGGCAAACCCGCACCCTTCGATACAGCTTTCGCTTCGCTACAGCTTACTCAGGATGCTGGTCAACGAATTAAGCATAATCGGCGCTATAAGTGAAATAAGGAAGATGACCATGGACCTAACGACGACCTATTTGGGTATGGATCTGAAGCACCCCATTGTGCCCTCGGCGTCGCCCCTATCAGAGAGCGTCGATGGGATCAGGCGTATGGAGGATGCCGGCGCGGCTGCTGTGGTGATGTATTCTCTCTTCGAAGAGCAGATCGAACTGGAAAGCCAACAACTCGACCACTATCTGAGCTACGGCGCCGAGAGCTTTGCCGAAGCGTTGACCTACTTCCCCGATATGGAGGAGTACGACGTCGGCCCTGTGGAGTATGTGGAGCTTGTCAGGAAGGCGAAAGAGGCGGTTGACATCCCCATCATCGGTAGCCTCAATGGGGTCTCCCCTGGCGGTTGGATTGAGTATGCGCAAGATATCGAGGCGGCCGGCGCCGATGCTCTGGAACTCAACACTTACTACGTCGCGACCGATCCGCGCATGACGGCGCAGGACGTAGAACAGATGTACTTGGACGTAGTGCGGGATGTGAAAAAGAGCGTTTCTGTCCCCGTGGCTGTGAAATTGAGCCCCTACTTCAGCGCCACAGCCAACATGGCCCAACAGTTGGCTGTGGCCGGCGTTGACGCTCTGGTGCTCTTCAACCGCTTTTACCAGCCCGATTTCGACCTGGACAGCCTTGAAGTGGTGCCGCACCTCGTGTTGAGCAACTCTTCCGAGATGCGCTTACCTCTCCGCTGGGTCGCCGTCCTGTATGGTCGGGTTGATGTAGACTTCGCCATTACCAGCGGAGTACACACCGTCGAGGATGTGGTGAAGGGCCTCATGGCCGGCGCCAATATCACCATGATGGCGTCCGAGCTGTTGCACAACGGTCTCGGTCGTATCGGCGAAATCCTATTGGATATGAAGGTGTGGATGCAGGACCATGAGTACGAGTCCGTGGCGCAGATGCAGGGCAGCATGAGCCAGGAGAACGTGGGCGACACTGCGGCCTTTGAGCGCGCTAACTATATGAAGGTTCTGGGATCGTGGCGGCCCGATCCGACGGGTAAGTGGGCGTAGGAGATGTGGACAGCGGCAAGAGGCCAATTTTCGACTGGCGAGGGACCCTTCAACCCGAAAGCGATTGGCAAACCTTCGCAAGGGTCCCCACTACCTGAACAGTTACTCGGCCACTAGCTCGGCTTGGATTTGGCAATCCAGCGGGTAACCGTTCAGGAGGCATCAGGACTAGCATCCTGAGTAGGTCGAAACGAAGTGGAGACCGTATCGAAGGGTGCGGGTTTGCGACGGTTCTTCGAACAAGCCGCACCCCCTTCGATGAACTCAGGACGTCGCTTCGATACGACCTCGGCTTCGCCTCGGTCTACTCAGGCGACGTCCTGAGCGGCGTCCTGAGCGGCGTCCTGAGCCTGTCGAAGGGCCTGTCGAAGGGCCTGTCGAAGGGATGCTCCATGGGTTGCCCCCTGAACGCTTACGAAGGGGAGATCGATGATGAAAGAGCAACAGGGTTTTACGTTGTGGTTTACGGGAATGAGCGGGGCTGGCAAGACAACGTTGGCCCGCGAGGTGGTCCAGGCGTTGAAAGAGCGCGGGGTTACCAAGATCGAGTTGCTGGACGGCGACGTGATCCGCACGAATCTCAGCAAGGGGCTTGGCTTCTCGAAAGAAGACCGCGACACCAACATTCGGCGCATCGGCTGGGTGTGCGAGGTGCTAACACGCAACGATGTCGTCGCCGTGGCCAGCGCCATCTCACCGTATCAAGCTGTGCGCGACGAGGTGCGCGAGAAAGTCGGCGATTTTGTTGAGGTATACGTGAAATGTCCCGTCGAGGTCTTGATCGATCGTGACGTAAAGGGCCTCTACGCCAAGGCGCTGGCCGGCGAGATCGAGAACTTCACCGGCATTTCCGATCCCTACGAGGAGCCGACAGAGCCCGAAGTCGTCGTCGAAACCGACACAGAGTCTGTCGAAGAGAGCGTGACTAAGATTCTGCGGAAACTTGAAGACCTGAAATACATTGCGGAAGTCAAAGACCAGCCCAAGCCCTATTCCGAAGAGGACGAAGCGCTCATGGAGAAGCGGCTGCGTGCCTTGGGGTATTTGTAGAGCCGGCGTATCCGCGCTCCGGTAGAATGTCTGAACGCTTACGCTTCACGTTTCACATTTTATGCAGCACGCAAGGGGGTAATGATGCCCATTCAGTTTGGTACCGACGGCTGGCGTGCCGTCATCAGTGATGAGTTCACTTTCGAAAACGTACGTCACGTCTCCCAGGCGATCGCCGACTGGCTGTTAGAGGGGCCGGAGAAGCCAGAAGGCTTGGAAGAGAAATCTACCTCTGGCCCTTCTGTGGTCGTCGGGTTCGACACACGCTTCCTCTCAGATCGCTACGGTATGGAAGTGGCGCGTGTGCTGGCCGGCGACGACATCGGCGTCCACTTGACCAGGGCCGATTGCCCCACGCCGGCTCTCAGCTACGCCGTGCGTGGCCTGGATGCCGATTTCGGCGTGATGCTGACAGCCAGCCACAACCCGCCGCGCTACAACGGCATCAAGCTGAAGGCAGCTTACGGCGGATCGGCGCTGCCGGCAACGACCAAGCAGATCCAGTCACGGCTGGATGCTAATCTGCGCAGTGGGCGAGAGCCCGAAGCACTCGAGTTCGAAGAAGCTGTCTCTGCCGGCCTCATCCAGCGGTTCGATCCACTGCCGGCCTACCTCGCGCACGTCAAATCCCTGGTCGACTTCGAGCGTATCGCGGCGCGTTGTCCAAAGGTGTTGGTCGATCCGATGTACGGTGCCGGCCGGGGCTATACCCGGTCATTCCTAAATCGCATCGACAGCGGGTGCGCCGACGAAATTCACGGCGGGATGAATCCCGGGTTTGCCGGCATCCATCCCGAGCCGATTGGCCGCAACCTCAGCGAGCTCATCGAAGGTGTGCGGGCCGGCGGGTATGACCTCGGCCTGGCGACCGATGGAGATGCTGATCGTCTGGGGGCCGTAGACGCTCAGGGGACATTCGTCACGCCGCATCTGATCTACTCACTCGTGTTGCGTCATCTGGTGGAGGATCGGGGCTGGCATGGCTCGGTGGTGAAGACAGTGTCGACGACCCAGCTCGTGAACCGGCTGGCGGAACGCTATGGCTTGCAGCTCCACGAAACACCCGTTGGCTCCAACTACCTCTGCGAGCTGATTCTCGAAGATGATGTGCTGATAGCCGGCGAGGAAAGCGGAGGGATCACGATCCAGAACCACATCCCGGACGGTGATGGTATCCTGATGGGCTTGCTGTTGATCGAAATCATGGCCTATTACGGCCGGCCGCTGCATGAAATTATCGAAGATTTACTGGCAGACCTGGGGCCAGTTGCCTACGGGCGAGACGATGTGCGTACTAAGCAGCCCTTCTCGAAGCCCGAGTTGGTTGAGCGCTTGACGGCCGGCGCACCGGCCGAGTTAGCTGGCCGGCCAGTTGATTATGTCAACAATGCCGACGGTGTCAAGTATGTCCTTGTCGATGGAAGTTGGCTGCTGATTCGGCCCTCGGGGACAGAGCCTGTACTGCGGATTTACGCGGAGGCTCCGGACGATGGGGGGGTTCAGACATTGCTACGTGCTGGCGCTGCACTGGCGGGGGTTTGAGGGAACGCGGGAGCAGGGGAGCGAAGGTGCAAGCCGGCTTATCGATATAGCTCCTTGTACTTGCCCTTTCGCCAGATCGCATCATAAACAATGACTTGGCACTCCCGATGCTCAATCCAATACAGCACCCGGTACGGACCAACACGGTACCGACAGAGCCGTTCCAGGCCAGCCGGAGGGTTGTTGAGACGTTTGTGTGAAAGCTGCTCTGCATTTTCAGCCAACCATTCCAGCTTCTTTAGGATTCTAACAGCCTCCGGCCTGTCAAGATCTGATAGCGTTTCTCTGGATGTATCAGTGTAGTGTAGACTATAGCTCACCTTCCAACCCCAATTCCTTAATAAGGTCGGTGTGGGAGGTAAGCCTTCCGGCCAGATGATCTTCTCTCGCTTTTTGCAGTCCTTCGACTATTGCCGGATCATTCAGCAGCTCTCTCTCTTCGAGTTCATCGAGCCTCTGTAGCAACGTCTGAAAGACGTGCAAGTCCAGAACAACAGCTTTGGGCTCCCCTTCTTCATAGATCATGGGAAGGCCTTTGGAAAGTTCTTCAAATAGATCGCTGGCCGGTTTCTTAGCGGTGGCTGTAGACATCGACTTCCCGCTCCTTTGTGACCGTCACCTTTGTGACCGTCACCTTTGTGACCGTCACCTTTGTGACCGTCACCCTTGTGACCGTCACCTTTGTGACCGTCACCCTTCCTCTTCCTTGCGCCTTGGCACTTTGTGGCAGGCGCGGCAGCGCGCTTCGTAGACTTCGCTGGCGCCGACGAGAATGACCGGGTCGTCGTAGGAAGCCGGCTCCCCGTCGATCAGGCGCTGGGTACGGCTGGCCGGCGCGCCGCAGACGACGCAGATGGCGTTCAGCTTGTCCACTTGCTCGGCTTGAGCCATCAGGAGGGGCATTGGACCGAAAGGCTCACCGCGGAAGTCCATGTCCAAGCCGGCCATGATTACACGCTTCCCCTTGTTGGCCAGCGCCTGTGCCACCCTTGCGATTTGCCAGTCGAAGAACTGGACCTCATCAATCGCTACGACGTTCATATCTGGCTCGACTCGGGTCAGCAGTTCCTCAGCGCTGGATACGGCTACAGCCTCGAGCACCAGTCCATTGTGAGAGCTGACGGTCTCTGCATTATAGCGGTCGTCTAACTGAGGCTTGAAGACTTGGACGTCTTGACGCGCAATCTGAGCGCGCTTCACGCGGCGGATCAGCTCTTCGGTCTTACCGCTGAACATGCTGCCGCATACCAATTCGATCCATCCACTGTTGAATTGCTGATACATGACTGCCTCCGAGGCTCCGGGTGTGGATTGTTGGTGAGCGAAGAGTGGAGTAGGCAATGAATGCTGTGCGGGAACGGGAAACGCAAAACGTGATGACGGCTATAGAGGTTCAGATAATGTTTTTGACTCTGCTTACCCGGATGTCATTGCGAGGAGGCATGACGAAGCAATCTCCCCCAAGCAAGTGGGGGATTGCGGCAATCCCTTGGATTGCGGCAATCCAAGGGATTGCTTCGCACAAAACGCTCGCAATGACACGCTGAGTCAAAATCTTTTTCTGAAAGTCTATAGCGGGGCACGATCATCACGTTTCACGCGTCACGTTGCGCGTTCGTGAGTTGCTAGAACCTGTTGACATTTGGCCAAAAACGACCCTTCGATACGGCTATCGCCTACTCAGGATGCGTTTTTGGCCCGATTTCGCATGCTGAGTACCCTGCAAGGGCGTATCGAAGCGTCGAAAGCGGCAAATGTCAACAGAACCTACTCTTCAGCCGGCTCTGCCACTTCAGCTTCTTCTGCCTCGTCTTCAAAGACGTGTTTGACTTTCGCGTCACCGTCGGCCTCGCGCCCTGCTTGAGTGGCCTCGCGCTGCTCCTGGAGACCGGAGCGGACCTCCTCGCCCCGCTGCAGCCGGCGCATGAAGCGCTCAACCTGGCCGGCCGTATCCACGATCCGCTGCTCACCTGTGAAGAACGGGTGACATGCTGAGCACACGTCGGTCCGAATCTCGGCCTGAGTGGCTCCGGTGCTGAAGGTGTTGCCGCAAGCGCAGATCACCTTCGCTTCGGGATACCACTCGGGGTGAATATCTTCTTTCATAACTGCAACAAGCCTCTCGCCAAAGAATCTCTCGATAGCGGAAAATTGGATCTACTGAGACTATCTTGACAATGTTAAATTCGGTTCAGAAACAGCCTTTTGATCGCCGAAGGTCTCCTGACCGAGGCGAATCGGGCTCGGTCAGGAGACCTTCGCCCAACACGCCAGGTAATTTAACATTGTCAAGCTACTGTCGGTTAGGGTGCGTCGAGTAAACGCTGACCTTCTTGCGGTCTCGCGTCTTGTGCTCGAACTTCACATAGCCGTCGCTTAGCGCAAACAGGGTATAATCCCGGCCCAAACCGACGTTCTCGCCTGGGTGAATGCGGGTCCCACGCTGGCGTACAATGATTGTACCAGTGCGCACCGCTTCACCGTCAAAGCGCTTGACACCAAGTCGTTTTGCTTTACTTTCACGCGCGTTTCTGGTACTTCCGCCACCCTTTTTGTGTGCCATCTATCTCACCTCCTGTAAGACGCCGGGCAGAGCTACCTAGTTCGCTGGTTAGGGGATTGTGTGGTGACCCCCGACCGTCTCCGCTCTACGCCTCGTCGTCCGCTTCTTCAACATCAGGTTGGTCGGTCGCCTCTTCTGCCTCGTCCGTCTTCTCAGCGGCTGGTTCTGTGCTCTGCTCCGCTTCCGGTATAGCCTCCGCATCGACCTCGACTGCGGCTGGTTCTGTACTCTGCTCCGCTTCCGGTGTAGCCTCCGCCTCGACCTCGACTGCGGTTTCTTCCGCGAGCTCGGCTGCCGGCGCCTCGACAGGCACATCTTCAACTGCTTCCTCAGGCTCCTCGATTTCGATGCCAGGTGCGACGATCTCTTCGATCTGCAGTCGAGTGTAGTTCTGGCGGTGGCCCGTCTTGCGGAGATAACGGGACTTGGGCTTGAACTTGACCACGACGACCTTGTCCCCCCGGACCTCCTCGGCGATCGTGGCCCGAACCAGGGCGTCTTCCACAGTTGGTGTTCCAACTACCATCTCGCCATCGCCAGAGAGCATGAGGACCTGGTCGAGCTCGATACTGTCGCCGATTTCTCCGTCCAAGAGTTCTACCTCAACTGTATCACCTTCACGAACTTTGTATTGCTTCCCGCCGGTTTCGATGATTGCGTACACGTATAATTCCTCCGTTGGTTGCTTAAGGGGGTTGCAGGATTTAGAGCCGCCCAAAGACCCAAGAATTTCTGAGGGAAATAGGCCATTTTTGGGGGGTATATTTCCCTGGAAGTCCCTGACAACAACAAAAGATTATACCAGGTTTGCCAGTCTCGGTCAAACGTTAGCAACGGCTCGTGTGCATCCTAAGTTTGTAAAGCCGATAGCCGACGCTCTCAGCCCGCAACAAGTTGCGGCGTCCGGACGCTCGAACTTGCGACGTCCTGAGCGGCGTCCTGAGTTCATCGAAGGGCTTGTCGAAGGGTTCGAGATGGTGACTCATACTCGTACGGGAGTTCAGATGGTCACGTCATTAGCAAATGTGGGACGTACCCCAGCGGCCGCCGGTGATGTGCCGCTGGCCGGTGATGTGCCGCTGGCCGGTGATGTGCCGCTGGCCGGTGATGTGCCGCGGCAGACTGCGCCCACGACGCCTTCATCCGTCAATTCAATCAGCCTCGTCTGCGTGATGGTATTGGCCAGGTTGTCCGCGCTCGTGGTGAGAATCCGAACGTAGTTGTCCGTTGTACCTCGCCAATGGCCATTTCGTCGCGCTGACTCCCACAGCACGTCCAGTTGTCGTCCTAGGAACCGCTTCTGGAAACGCCTTTCGCTGGCGCCGGCAACCTCGAGCATGGCGTCGACGCGGGCTTTTTTCGCCCGGTACTTCACCTGGGCCGGCAGCGTCTCGGCCTCCGTGCCCTCGCGCGCCGAGTACGGAAAGACGTGGATTTTCGCGAAGCCCATGCGTTCGACGAAGCCCAGGCACTGTTGGAACTCTTCGTCGGTCTCGCCCGGAAAGCCGACGAGTATGTCTGTGGTGATCGCTACGCCGGGCATTGCGTGGCGGATCATCTCGGTGACCTCGGCGTACATCTCGGCAGTGTAGGGCCGGCGCATCCGGCGGAGCGTCGCTGTGCAGCCACTCTGCAGCGACATGTGGATGTGCCGGCATAATCTCGGGTCGGTCCACAAGCTGAGCAGCCGCTTGTCGAATCTCCAGGGGGCGACGGAGGTGAGCCGCAGCCGGCGCGCTTCGGTTCGTTTCAGAAGGGCGGCGGTGAGTTCGTAGAGGCTATCTTCACCGGACCGATACGACGAAATCTGGACGCCCGTGATGACGATTTCCCGATAGCCGCCGGCCACCAGCTCCTGGACCTCTCGTACGACGTCGTCCACAGCGCGGCAGCGCCCAGACCCACGCGTGAGGGGGATGATGCAGAAGGCGCACCGCATGTTGCAGCCGTCCTGGATTTTGACGAACGCCCGCGTGTTGCCGAATTCCAATGGACCGTACGGGATCGGGAGTTCGGGCATGGCAGTGGGGCAATCGTGCTCCAAGAGATGCTGGTGTACGAGGTCGACCAGACGGTCTTTTTCGTCGTTGTTGACCACAAGATCGACGCCGGCCAACTCGGCGGCTTGTTCGGGCGAGTCCGTTACATAGCAGCCGGCCAGGACGGTCTTCAACCGCGGATTCACGCGCCGGCCGCGCCGGGCAATCTTGCGCGAAGTGCGAGCAGCTACGTGGGTCACCGTGCAGGAGTTGATGACGTGTAGATCGGCTTCTTTGAGGGAGCGGGCAATGGTGTGGCCGGCGGAGACGAACTCCCGCGCCAGCTTCTCCAGTTCAGCCTGGTTCAGTTTACAGCCCAGGTTCGTAAAATGGACGCGCAAGTGTGGCGCGTTCTGTGTATTCTGGGCTGGGAAATGACGATCCGTCACACCTTCACCTGTCCTATCTCAGGGGTGTTGAGAACTCAGTATCCACCGGGCGTGGGAGAAGAATACCATCGACGTTGGGGGTGTGTCAAGGCCCTGGCTTGGTATTTACCCATAAGTCCTTTGTCAAGTAGAGGCAAGGCCGAACTCCTAAGACCTGAAACAAGTTTCAGCCTCCTGGACGTTCGAACTTGTTCGAGGTACGCGCAGCTCACACGTGAAACAACTTGACATCCGAGTTATGGGTAAACTCCAGACCTGGCTGATTGTCCATTCTGCGAATCGGTATTATACTTTGATGGTAACTACTCAGGCACTTCGTGTCTACACAAGAAGAGACCGGAAAAATGGGGTCGCTGGGGGGCGGCCGCCCCCCAGCGACCCCATTTTTCCGCATTTCTCAACTGCGAGGGCGGTAGCTTGAGTAGTTGCCTTTGGTGGTGACTGCTTAAGCTGTTGCCTTCGCAGTTGAAGCACAATACAATTCGAGGAGTGAACAGAATGCGCATAATGTTGTACACTGGCAAGGGTGGTGTTGGTAAAACGAGCGTGGCGGCGGCGACCGCGTTGTGCTGTGCTGACCTTGGCTATCGAACGGTGGTGATCAGCACAGATGCGGCGCACAGCCTGGCCGACTCCTTCGACGTCGAGATTGGGCCAGAGCCGACGAAGTTGGCCCGCAACCTCTGGGCGCAAGAGGTTGATGTCTTGCACCAGATGGACCAGTACTGGGGTCTCGTCCAGACGTGGTTGTCCAGCGTCTTATCCTGGCGGGGCGTCAGCGACATCATCGCCGAAGAAGTGAGCGTCTTCCCTGGCATGGAGGAGTTGGCCAGCCTGTTGCAGATCGTGCATTTGCACGACAGCGGTGACTACGATGCGATTGTGGTCGACTGCGCACCAACAGGTGAGACGCTGCGCTTCCTATCGATGCCGGAGATGGCCCGCTGGTACCTGACGCGTATCTTCCCGTTGGAGCGTCAGGCGGCGCGGGTTGCCGGCCCGGTTCTGAGATCCATGATTGACCTACCGATCCCAGAAGACGAGGTGTTTGAAGCGATAAAGAACTTGCTCACACAGTTGACCGATATGCAGGCGCTGATGACTGACCCTGACCTCACATCGATTCGTCTGGTCCTCAACCCCGAGAAGATGGTCATCAAGGAGGCACAGCGGACGTTCACCTATCTCAATCTCTATGACTTCCACTCCGACCTCGTGGTCTCGAACCGCATCATCCCGGAACGGGTCGAGGATGACTATTTCGATGCATGGAAGGCGAGTCAGGAGAAATGGGGGCAGCTTGTGGAGGAGTGCTTTGCGCCGTTGCCCATTCTGGAAGTGCCGCTATTCGATCAGGAGGTCGTGGGCTTCGACATGCTCCGGCGCATGGCCGAGGCGACGTACGGCGATCGAGACCCGACTACGCTGTTCTACCGGGGCAAGATCCAAGACGTGCAGAAGCTCGATGGGGAATATCGGTTGGAGCTTGCGTTACCCTTTGTAGGCAAAGAGGCTATCGATCTCACGCGCGCGGGCGGAGAGCTGGTGATCAGTATTGGCAACTTCCGTCGTAATCTAATGCTGCCCAAGGCATTGATCGACTTGGAGGTCAAGCAAGCCAGGATGGAGGATCAGCGGCTTGTTGTGATGTTTGGGAACAGCGGTCAGCGTTAGTCAATTCTCCTGTTCGAAGAAACGGTCGTGGATCACGTAGGCGGCGACGCCGGCGGCGGCCAGCCCGGCACCGCCGGCGGCTGCTCGCACCAGCACCTGTCGGTCGGGGGTGGTAGGCAGGCGCATGAACACCGGCAGCTCCAGCAGTCGCTCCGGTAGACGTGGCCGGATACTGAGTCGCGTGCGCCAGTCTGAGATTGGCAGAAGGCCTGCGGCTGTCTGGGCTAGCGCGATGTGCAGTTGGTCCCGGAAAGCCGGCGGTGCCTCGACCGGCGCGAGTATCACTTCTAACTCGCAGGCGAGTTCGAAGAGAGGGAGCAGTGTCTCACGGTTCTCGGGAAACATATCCAGATAAATCTGGGTATGATCCTCTGCTTCGTTCAAATGATCGGCATGTGCGGCCAGCACTTCCAACAACAGCTCGTCATTCATAATACACCTTTCACGCATCTCGGGGCAGTATCAGTAGATCCAACGCTAGAGCTACCCTATAGGCTCGGTAAATCGCAAAGCCCGTTCGTAGTGAGCGCGGATGCGCACATCCGTCCGGAACACAGTGGAGTGCCGTCGTG
>JAANWY010000038.1 GCA_018263655.1 Anaerolineales bacterium
AGATCGTATCGAAGGGTGCGGCTCAAGCAACGCCTCGAGGCAAACCCGCACCCTTCGATACAGCTTTCGCTTCGCTATAGCTTACTCAGGATGCTGGTCAACGAATTAAGCATAATCGGCCCAATTATGCTTAACTTGACATTGGGCATGGTTCATTTTGGCCAGAAACCTGGTTGACAATTCTCCTATTGGGTAGTTAGCCCAACCGCGTTGGGCGAGTCTGAAAAGCGAGATTGGGCTTGCTTTCGACGGCCAACCCGGTTGGCCTGCTACCCGAAAGTGTCAAGGTGTTTTTCGCCTGATCTGAACAATGCCTGACATTGTTAAATTCGGTGAGATGTTCGTAGTAAGCGCCTGCCTTCGGTGCAGGTAGGCACGTAGCGCTAGCGGAGTGGCGTGCGGCTGACTCGAAAACCGGCGCTCGACGGCACTCCGCTCCGCTACGTGCCTGACTACGAACGAGATCTAACGTGGAGAACGGCAAAATGCCTTTTCGCCCAACATGGCGGTTCCCTTCACTTGAGCAGGTACGATTTCGGGAAGGAAGTCAGATAATAGGATGAAGATAGTTCTCATCGGGTCAGATCGCATCTGGCTTGCGCGGATACGCGATGCGCTCACGACGGCCGGCCACCGGGTCGAAATCGGGCACGATGTGTCCGATGCCGGCCTCCTCGTCAGGTCTATCTCGGCCGAGATGCTGCTCGTCGATGTTGGCGCCGGAGAAGATCTCTCCGACGACCTGCCGCGGCTGCAGGAATTGATGGCATCTCACTCAGACTTAGACGTGATGGCCGTCCTGGCGCCGATGCAACCGTTCGAAGAGGACCCTGTCGTCAAGGCAATGCAGTCCGCCGGTATCCACCTCCACCTGCCCCGGCGGTTCGTGGCGAGCCCACATTTCGACACTGTCCTGACGCTCATGGGCGACTACCGCCGGCTGCGCCAGGTGCATGAACAGCAGGGGGCTGAGTCGACGGAACCATCGGCCGAACCTGGCGAGCCTCAGGAAGATGTCGAGCTTCCTGACTTCACATACCTGAAGGAGGTGCTGAGCCAGGAATTGCGTGAGGGAACGGAACTCTCGCTGATGATGGTCAGCATCGACAACTTGGAGGCGATTCAAAGCAAGGGGGGTCATGAAGCCGCAGAACAGGCCTTGCAGGACCTGGCGAGTCTGCTGCGGGCCGATCTGCGTGATACGGACATAGTCGCGCACACGCGGAACGATGAACAGTTGGCCGTTCTACTCCTGCTGACAGATGCTGTCCACGCCAAACGCGTAGCCAGCCGTGTTCAGATAAAGCAGGCTCGCCGGTCGTTGGGGGCTGTGAGTATTACCGCCGGCATCGCTGAAGCCGACGAGGCCATGGATGCCGACACGCTCATCCGTCACGCGGAGAGCGCCTGGAATAAAGCGAAGCGGCGCGACGATCGACTGGCGGTGTTGTCAGGAACGTCCCCTGGCCCTGCATAGCCGTAGATCAACAGCAAATCGCTCCCATCGGAACGCCGGCACCGACATCTCCGCCTCTCACACCCAGTTTTTGGCCCTCCGCCTCGCCGAGCGTGACGCCAACCGTCTGCACCAGCCTCCGAATGGGCACAACAGGCGCTGCAAAAGGGATGCCCCATGAGTTACCCCCTGAACGCTTACGAAACACGTTCGGGCAATATTGCACCACGTTAAAACGTGTTGCGCAGTATCAGGCCATGAATTCATTCATGGCGTTCTTCTTCGTGGTGCTCGACGACGTGGGCGACGACCTCTGGCAGTTCGTCGGGGTCGTCGACGATGTGCTCGTCGGGCAGCAAGCCGGCAGCGTGGAGCCGCTCACGTGAGAACGGGGTGCTGACGGCCACCACGTTCATGCCGGCGTTCAACGCCGCCTCGACGCCGGCCGGCGAATCCTCCAGCACGAGGCAGTGGACCGGCTCAACGCCGAGCTCATCGGCCACCAGCAGGTAGATCTCCGGATCCGGCTTGCCGTTCTCGACGTCGTCGCGCGTTGCCACGAAGTCGAACTCATCGGCCAGACCGAGAGCGTCCAGGACCTGTGACGCCTGCTCGCAGCGCGACATCGTCGCCAGGCCCACATGGCAGCCGGTGCGCCGCGCGTCTCTTAGGAGCTCGCGGTTGTGCGGCCATTGGTTGCCCCGCAGCATCTCGGGATCGGAGATCATCTCGTGGTAGTATTGCAACCGCACCTGAACGTAGGCCTGCCAGACGGTCTTGACGCCGAACTCGTCCATGCGCCGGCGCGCCGCCTCTTCCAGACCGAAGCGCTCGACCAGCGCCGTCGCCACCTCGCGGCGCGGCTTCCCCACCACATCTTTGAACGCATCGACGACTTGTTCTTCGCTGATGCTCTGCGGGCAAAGTTCGACGGCCGCCTTGGCATACGAACGCGCCTTCAGCTTCTCGGTTTGCACCAGTGTGCCGTCGAGATCGAAAATCATGGATTCGATCATGTCAGCGCTCCTTCGATCTCCTCGAGCCCGCCGGCCGCGTCGGCGCCCAGGTGGATGCGGATCACGCGCCGGCCCTCGCCCAGCAGCGCCTGCCGGTCGCCCATGGCCTGGGCCAGCTTCAGCACGCCGAACGTGATGGACGACGCATCGGAGCCGGCTTCGTCGGGAATCGCTACATCCTCCTGCGGGTCCGACGTGAACTGGATGAAGAGTCCGTTGCCGGCATCGCCCTTGTGCAACTGACCCGTCGAGTGCAGGAAGCGTGGCCCGAAGCCGACAGTCGTCGCCAGCTTGGTCTTATCACGCAGCGCTGCCTGGAGCGACCGGAGGAGCGACTCCGTCCCCTCCGTGGGCGGTACGTAGGCTTGCAGCGAAATATAATCGCCGGCTTCCGCTTGTTTCAGGAACTCATCAACTGCGCCGCTGACCGAATCGGCGGCGACGTCGCCGTGCACCTCGAAGCCGTTGGTCGTCAGGGCCGGCGTCTGTTCCGGCAGCTTGCCTGTCGCCGTGTACTCATCGATCATCTTGCGCGCCTGCACCTTGGCCGCTTCCACGTTGGGCTGGTTGAAGGGGTGGATGCCCAGACGATGGCCGGCCACAGCCGTCGCCATCTCCCACAGGAAGAACTGGCCGCCCAGATCGTAGCGATCTCGCAGGTGGATGCGGACCACGGGGTGGCCGGCTTCTTCCAGCGCGGCGAGAGCGTCGTCGTCGCTGGTGTCACCTTCCAGATGGACGTGGACGAAGACGCGATCGTCGCCGTAAACGTCGGGTGCGCCCAGCGGCTCGCCCACCACCGGCAGAATGCCAGTCCCCGATTTGCCCGTGCTTTCCGCGATGAGCTGCTCCACCCAGCCGCCGAAGCTGGCGATCTCGGAAGACGTCACGAGGGTCAGTTTGTCCCGTCCCGCCTTGGCCAACTCGCCCAGAATGGCGCCGAGTTGCGCGCCCAGGTTGTCCTCGGCCGCCACGCACGACTCGCAGTTGCAGGCCGCCGTCAAAGCGGAGTCCAGCAGGCGTTGTACGTCCACACCGACCAGTGCCGCCGGCGCCAACCCGAAGAACGAGAGCGCCGAGTAGCGACCACCGATGTTGGGGTCGTTGCAGAACGTGGTGCGGAAGCCGTATTCATCCGCCAGAGCGACCAACTTGCTGCCAGGATCGGTGATGGCGACGAAGCGCCCGCCGGCCTGCCTGCGTCCCGCGGACAGGCTGGCTGCGTCGGCGCCCATGGCGTCGGCGCCCATGGCGTCGGCCGTCCAGTTGTAGAAATGCTTGAAGAATGACAGCGTCTCGGCTGTGCCGCCGGATTTGGTGGCTACGATGAAGAGTGTGCGTGTTGGATCGAGCTGTTCCTGATACGCTCGCACAGCGGCCGGATCGGTGCTGTCCAACACGTTCAAATCTAGCCCCGCTTCGTCGGCGAAAACTTTGCTGAAAAGTTCGGGCGCCAGGCTGGAGCCGCCCATGCCCATCAGCAGGACGTGGGTATAGCCCTCGGCTTGCACGTGCTCGGCGAGGGATTTGAGCCGGCCCACGTTCTCCATCATCACCTGCGGAATGTGCAGCCAGCCCAGGCGGTTGGTGATCTCCGTCGGCTCCGACTGCCAGACAGTGTGATCGCGGCTCCAGCTGCGCGTCATGATTTCGTCTTCGACGATTTCAGCGATCGCAGCGTTGACAGCGTCTTCGTACTGGGCCAGGGTAGCCTCCATGGGCTGCCAGCCGGCCTCCAGTTGCTGACGCTTCTCGGCAATGCTGTCCATCAGGTCGTCGAAGGGCTTGATGAACTTCGCGATGCCTTCGTCCAGCAGCCCATCCGTGACGGTGTCCAGGTCGATGTCCAGCGCAGCCAGTTGATCCAGTTGCTCGCGCACCGCGTCCAGATCGCTCTCCACGGTGGACGCGACGGCGCCGTGATCCATGAAGGCGCGCAAGGTGGCCGGCGGCAGCGTGTTGACCGTGTGGGGTCCGATCAGGTTGTCGGCGTACAGCGTGTCGGGGTAGGTCGGGTCTTTCGTGCTGGTGCTGGCCCACAGCACGCGCTGTGGTAGCGCCCCTTGTTCTGCCAGCTTATCCCAGCGGCTCCCTGCGAAGGTTTCCTTGAAACGCTGATAGACCATTTTGGCGTTGGCGATGCCGATCTTGCCTTTCAGTTCCTTGGCGGCCGGCATGTCGATGTTGTCCAGTACCTGATCCACCTTGACGTCGACGCGGCTGATGAAGAACGAGGCCACCGAGGCGACTTGACTCGGGCGCCGTCCTGAGTTTATCGCAGGGCCGCCGCCGTTGGCGACTAGATCCTCCAGGCCGGCGATGTAGGCCTCCGCTACAGCGTCGTACTGCTCCAGCGAGAACATCAGGGTCACGTTGACGTTGACGCCCTCGCCGATCAGGGTACGGATGGCCAGCATGCCCTCGGGGGTGGCCGGCACTTTGATCATCACGTTGGGCCGGTCCACCTCGGCGAAGAGGTGGCGCGCCTCCTCGATGGTCTCTTCGGTCTCGTGGGCCAACTCGGGCCGCACCTCCAGGCTGACGTAGCCGTCGGCGCCGTCGGTCGCGTCGTAGACGGGGCGCAGCACGTCGGCGGCGCGCTGGATGTCCTCGACGGCTAGCGCCTCGTAGATTTCGTCCACCGACTTGCCTTCGTTCGCCAGCCGGCGCAGATCGTCGTCGTAGTCGGTGCTGCCGGCGATGGCCTTCTCGAAGATCGACGGGTTGGACGTGACGCCGCGCAGCCCGTCATCGACGAGATCTTGCAGTTCGCCGGCGGCGATAAACGACCGCCGAATGTAGTCGAGCCAAATCGACTGTCCAAACTCCGCAAGTTCGTGTATTTTCGTCATCTAGATCCTCCTATTCAATCATCTGTTCTGTAGCACTGTAGCACGGAAAGGGGGAAATGGAAAGGGGAAAGAAGATTCCGTCTTCCATCTTTCGTCTTCCCTCTTCCATCTTTCGTCTTCCATTCTCCATTACTCCGACGACCACGCTTCGCGGAAGTCGGGGTACAGGGTCAGGCCGCCGTCCACATAGAGGGTCTGGCCGGTGATGTAGGCCGCTTCGTCGGAGGCCAGGAATGCGGTGGTGGCAGCCATTTCCTCTGAGGTGCCGGGCCGTCCCATGGGGATATGCTGCTCCACATCCTCCTTCTTCTCCGGATCATCGACCCAGGCGCGGTTGATGGGCGTGATGGTGGCGCCTGGCCCGATGGCGTTGACGCGGATGTTGCGGCCGGCGTACTCCAGCGCCAGCGTGCGCGTCAGGTTCTGCATGCCGCCCTTGCTGACGGAATAACCGACGAAGCGCGGCTTCGGAATGATCTGATGCACACTGGAGACGTTGATGATTACGCCTGGCTTCTCCTCGGCCAAAAAGTGCTGGATGGCGGCCCGCGCACCGATGTAGGCGCCGCGCAAGTTCACGGCGATCACTTTGTCGAAGTCGTCCACCTCGATCTCGTGGGAAGAGCCGGAGATTTGGATGCCGGCATTGTTGACCAGAATGTCCAGGTCGCCCAGCCGGTCGATGACGTCCTGCACCATCCGCTCGACCTGGTCCTGTTTCGTCACGTCGGCCTGGACCAGAATGTGATCCACGCCATGTCGCGCGATCTGGTTACGGCATTCCTCGATGGCTTCGTGCACCATCTCGTCGGTCTGGCCGGCATCCTCGATGTCCGTGCGATAGTTGATGGCCACGTGGGCACCTTCGGCAGCAAACCGCACCGCAATCGCCTGGCCAATGCCCGATGTACCCCCCGTGACCAAAACGTTCTTGTCCGTCAATCCTTGCATTACTTTTTCCTCCTAGCTGTTTTGAAAC
>JAANWY010000380.1 GCA_018263655.1 Anaerolineales bacterium
CTGATGATACCCGATCAGGCCAAATATGTCCAATTTGGGCGCTATTTCACGATTAGAAATGCGCTGCCTTTGCATTGGCGAATAGAAACCCCTTGGTTTTGCGCAAAAATAAGATATAACATCTGAGGAGGAAACAGAATGCGCATACTCTATCTCGTCCCGGGCCCGATGGGCCGCACGCCGGAAGGTAAAGCCGAAGTACAGCGGCGGGGCAACCTGCTGAAGTCGTACGCCGCGCCAGGTACTGAAGTCGGCATCGAGGATGTGCCCGAGGGGCCGGCCTCCATCGAGAGCATGTACGAAGAGTACCTTTCGATCCCGGCCACTGCCCGGCGCGCGGTGGAACTGGAAAACGAAGGCTGGGACGCCCTCATTCTCGGCTGCTACGGCGACCCGGGGTTGGATGCCTTTCGCGAGCTCATCTCGATTCCCATCATTGGCCCCGGCGAGGCCACGGCATTGATGGCTGCTTCACTGGGTCATCGCTTCTCCATCATCACCATCACGGAAAGCGTGATCGCCGCAACCGAGCGGCAAATCCGGAACGTGGGTGTGAGTGAGAAACTCGCCAGCGTGAGAGTGGTTGGTATTCCCGTTCTGCAACTTCACGACGATCGACAGCGCACCGTCGAGGCGACTATCGAACAGGGCCGCAAGGCGATTGAAGAGGATCGAGCGGACGCCTTGATTGTGGGTTGTATGAGCATGGGCTTTTTGGA
Organism: Anaerolineales bacterium; assembly: GCA_018263655.1. Taxonomy (GTDB): domain Bacteria; phylum Chloroflexota; class Anaerolineae; order Epilineales; family JAANWY01; genus JAANWY01. The sequence continues at coordinate 720 of JAANWY010000380.1, forward strand.
GATTGCCGAGGAAGCCGGCCCGGAGCTGGGCGTGCCTTTCCTCAACCCCGCCCGCGTGTCGCTCAAGTTTGCCGAAGCAACGGTGGGCGCCGGCTTGACCCACTCGCGGCAGGCCTACATGACGCCGCCCAAACTTGCCACGGGAGAGGTTAGCTCGGCCGTGGAGCTTCTCCACGCGACCGCCTAGCCGGTTGCTTGCTTTACAACGAATTTGAGGATGCACCAAATTCGGAGCCCGTTCGTAGTAAGCTACGTAGCGCTAGCGGAGTAGCGTTTTACGGCACTCCGCCCTGCGGGCTACGTGCCTGACTACGAACTTCTCCAATCCATTTTGGTCAGATTCAATTCGGTCAATCCCCAAATTCGTTGTGAAGATTTTGTCAGGAGAAACAACGTGCCACTAGAACGCATCTACGTAGGTGGGACACCACCTCACATCGACGAGATGCCCATCGTCCCGCTATACTGGCCATTGCGCCGGGCGGCGGTCAACAAGCGGGTACACAATGCGCGTCACATGATTATCACCAACAATTTCCTGCGCAACGTCAACGAGTGGTGGGTGGAAGACGGCAAGTAACCAGAATAACGTAGGGGCGGTTCGTGAACCGCCCCTACTTGACAATCAGATAGCGACGGTCGCGAGGAGGCGGCAGATACAAATACTGCCGTCTGAGAGGAGCATCAGAACCTGCGGGAGGATGAAAGATTACCATGGAGAAGGACATGCTTCTGATTGAAAACGCCACCGTCATAGACGGTACCGGTAGGGCAGCCCAGCCAAACACCTCGATCCTCATCGACGGTGAGCGGATCGCGTGGATTGGGCCGGCCGACGCGGTCGACCGAAGCAAGCCAATCGAACAAACCATCGACGCCGGCGGCAAATACGTGATCCCCGGCCTCATCGACGCCCACGTCCACGTCTGTTGGAACGGCCGCGAGAGCGTCCCCGAGCTGATCAAGCGCAATCGTGACGACCTGCTGCTGGAGGCTGTGACGACCTTGCGCAGCGTTCTGGCCTCTGGCACCACGGCCGTGCGTGACATCGGCGGGCAGGACTACATGGAGATGTCACTCCAGCGCGCCGTGGAAGCCGGCCACTTCGCGGGCCCCCACATGCGCACCTCGGGCAAGCTCATCTGCATGACGGGCGGCCACGGCCACTTTGCCGCCCGCGAGGCCGACGGCCCCGAGGAGCTACGCAAGGCGGCCCGCGAGCAGATCAAGGCCGGCGCCGATAATATCAAGCTCATGGCCACCGGCGGTGTGGCGACGCCCGGCCAGGACGTGCAGGCCGGCCAGCTCACGGTCGCAGAGATGGCGGCGGCGGTGGAAGCTGCTCACACGATGGGGTGCACCGCCTCTTCCCACTGCCACGGTGCCCTGGGGATCAAGAACTCGCTGTTGGCCGGCATGGATTCTGTCGAGCACGGCAGCTACTTGGACGAAGAGACGGCTGAGATGATGGTGGAGCAGGGAGCCGCGCTGGTTTTGACGCTGGGGGTCGCCGATCCAGATCTGGACGACCTGCCGGCGGCTGTCCGCACCGAGGCCGAACGGATGCAGGAACCGCTGGAGACATTGCGCGCTCACGTGCGTGAGACAGTCACGCTTGCGCGTGAGAAGGGCGTCTTCATCGGGTCGGGCTCGGACGCCGGCGGGAATCCCCTCGCGCCGCACGATTTCAGCATGGCGCGCGAGTTGGAGGAGCTGGTGGATCATGGCTTGTCACCACTGGAAGCCATCGGCATCGTCACGCGCAATAACGCCCGCATCCTGCGCTGGGAGGACGAGGTGGGCATGCTGGAGGCCGGCAAGCTGGCCGACTTCGTGATCCTGGCCGGCGACCCGCTGGCCGACATCTCGAACGTGCGAAACATCGAGGCGGTGTACAAGAACGGCGAGAGGGTGAACCCTTCACAACGAATTTGAGGGCGTCCTTCACAACAAATTCGGGGATGTCCTTCACAGCGAATTGAAGGATTTACCGAATTTGCTTTGGGGTGTGCTTTCTGCACCCATTCGGTGCATCCCCAAATTCGCTGTGAAGGACAAGGGAAAGTTGCAGGCAATTATCCTGGTCGAACGAACGGTTACGCGCGACACGTCCTGACGAGAAGAAGAGGCAGGTTGAGATGGAAGACGTACTACAAATCATCGAAGAGCGTAAAGAGGTGTACTTGGACTGGCTAGTCAAGCTCTGCCGGCAGCCCTCCATCGCCGCGCAGAACGTCGGCATGGAGGAAACGGCCAACCTGGTCGAGGAGCTGCTGCAGGAGATCGGCGCCGAGACACAGCAGGTGCCAACGGAGGGCCATCCGGTGGTGTACGGCGAAATCGGTGCCGGCGAGAAGACGCTGTCCTTCTACAACCACTACGACGTGCAGCCGCCGGAACCGCTGGACGAGTGGGACTCGGACCCGTTCGCGGCCGAGATCCGGGACGGCACGCTGTACGCGCGGGGCGTCTCCGACAACAAGGGCAACATCGCCGCACGGCTGGCCGCCGTCGATGCCTACGTCCGCGCCCGCGGCTCGCTGCCGGAGCGCGTGAAGTTCATCATCGAGGGCGAGGAAGAGATCGGGAGCCCGCACCTGGATGACTTCGCCCAGGCGAACCAGGCGCTGATCGACGCCGATGCGTGCATCTGGGAGGCCGGCTACACCGATCCGCAGGGCCGGCCCGAAGTATACCTGGGCGTCAAGGGGATTCTCTACGTCGAGCTCACGGCCCACAAGGCCAACGTCGACCTGCATTCCATGTGGGCGCCCATCGTCCCCAACGCGGCGTGGCATCTGCTGCGCGCGCTGCAGACGCTCAAAGATCACCAGGAGCGCGTGCTCATCGACGGCTTCTACGACCGCGTGGCGGAGCCGTCGGCCTCGGATTTGGAGGCGCTGCGGCGGATGCCGTTCAACGAGGAGGGCCGGCGTACGCAACTCGGGCTGGATGCCTTCATCAACGATCTCACCGGCCAGCCGTTGCTACGCCAGCACCTCTTCCAGCCGACGTGCAACATCTGCGGCATCTGGTCCGGCTATACTGGAGAAGGCCTCAAGACGGTTCTGCCGCACGAGGCGTCAGTGAAGCTGGACTTCCGCCTGGTGCCGGACCAAGACCCGCACGAACTCTTTGACCGCCTGGTGAAACACCTAGAACGGGAGGGATTCAGCGATGTAGAAATCAAACTCCTGGCGGCCGAACACCCGGCTCGCACACCGACGGACCACCCTTTTGCTCGCCTGGTGGCGGACACGGCGCAAGAAGTCTACGAGAAAGAGCCCGTCGTCTATCCCATCACGCCAGGTACCGGTCCGATGTACGCTCTGTGCCAGCAGTTCGGTGTTCCGGCCGTCTCCATCGGGGTGGGGAACGCGAATTCCCGCAACCACGCCCCCAACGAGAACATCCATTTGACAGACTTCTACCGAGGCATTGCCCATCTCGTCACCATCCTTGACCGGTTCTCCGCGGTAGAAGCGAGCGAGTAATGTACATTTCTGGTCGTTCTATCCATCACATACGTATCTCATGGAGGTAAAATGATGCGCAATAGAGTCCCCTTCAAGCTGTTGGGATTGATCACCCTCGTGCTCCTGATTCTGGCCGTCGCAGCCTGCGGGCAGCAAGCAGCCCCCACAGAAGAACCCGCCGCAGAAGCGGAACCGGCGCAGGAACAGGCCGAGGAGGCAGCGGAAGAAGCCGTAGAAGCGCCGGCCGGCGAGCCAGTAACCGATATCACAGCCCTCTCCAACGTCCAGGCCGCAGACCCTATCGAGTTCGAGTCGACGCGACTCGTCGTCGAGAACATGCGCAAGCTGGGCCTTAACGTGGAGCACCGAGCCATGCCGTGGGAGCAACAAGCCAATCTCGTCTGGTACGAACGGGAGGACTGGCAGATGACGGCCTGGCGTATGGTGGGCCGGCCGGAGCGAATGGACCCGGACGAGTTTGTCGTCAATCTCTTTCACTCGACTACCGCGGAATCGGGCTACAACTTCGTCGGCTTCTCCGACTCAGAATATGACGAGTTGGCACTAAAGCAGCGAGGCATCACAGATCAAGAAGAGCGTCGGAAAGTCATGTACGACGTGCAGGAGATCATCGCTAACGAAGTCCCCTACATCTTCATCGCCCATCCGGAGTTGCCGTTCGCTTTCCGCACCGATGTCTGGAATCCAGACAGCGTCGTGGATGCGCAGGGTATCGGTATCAAGAACTTCTGGACCTGGACGCAGGCTGAGCCCGTCGGTGAGCAAAAGGATTTTGTCACCAACACTGGCGACGTAATCCAGGGCATCAACCCGCTCTACATCTCGGGCGACGCTGACTCCCGTGTCACCGAGCTAATCTGGGATCGTCTGATGCGCATCGGGCCGGATGGTCTCCCTCAACCGTGGGCGGCTGAATCCGTGGAGTGGGAGGACGACGTCAACGTTCTCGTCACACTGCGCGAGGGCATGACGTGGCACGACGGCGAGCCAGTGACGCCAGAAGACGTAGTCTTCTCCTTCGAGGCGCCTTTGTCGGGTGAAGTCCCGATGTACAAGCCCTTCGTGGACAAGATTGCCAACATAGAGATCGTGGATGACGGCGCTGTTCGCTTCACGCTGGAAGAGCCCTGGGTCGCCTTCGAGACCGCCTCGCTGGCCAAGCTGAATCTCGTCCCCAAGCACATCTGGGAACCGATCCTCAAGGATCTCGCTGACACCGAGGACAACGCCGAGAGCTACCAGGAAGACATCCCCGTCGGTTCTGGCCCCTATCGATTCGTGGCCTGGAAGCCATCAGAGGAAGTCATCCTGGAACGCAACCCCGACCACTGGGCCGCACCCAAGGCTGAGCGCTGGATCTTGCGCATTATCCCCAACGTCGAATCAGCGCTGGGTCAGCTCCGCACCGGCGAACTGAACTTCCTCATGGAATTCGAAGGCGACCCGACGGTGCTGGAAGACGTCGCCGCGCAGGACCCCAACATCGAGTTGGTGGCAACGACCAGCCTGGGCTTCCGCTTCTTCGGGCTGAACAACCGTGTGGCGCCTTTCGATGATGTGAACTTCCGCCGCGCCGTCGCCCACGTGGTGCCCCGAGATGCGATCGTGAAGAACATCTTCAAGGGCTTCGCCGTGCCGGCCGACTCCCATGTGTCACTGGCCATCGACTACTGGCACAATCCGGATCTGTCGCACTACGAGTTCAGCATCGAGAAAGCCAGGGGGATCTTGGAAGAAGCTGGCTACACCTGGGACGACCAGGGCCGGCTGCTGATGCCCAAGCGATAGTGCAGAGGAGCAGAGGTGCAGGGGAGCAGAGGTGCAGAGGAACTTCTCCTCCGCCCCTCCGCTCCTCCGCCCCTCCGCTCAGAAAGGGGTGTTGACCTGTGCGTCGAGGTGTTCTCCTCTACCTGGGAAGCCGGCTGCTGCAAAGCGTTCTCGTGCTGTGGGTCGTAGTGACAATTCTTTTCTTGCTCTTCCGCTTGGCACCAGGTAACCCACTGGTCGCCTACATCGACCCAACATTCACTGAGGAGCAACAGCAGACCCTCATGCGTCAGTTCGGACTGGATCAACCGCTTCACATTCAGTACGTCGTTTATCTGCGCAACCTGTTGCGAGGAGAGATGGGTGACTCCTTCTTCCAGCGGGCACCGGTGGGCGAGTTGGTCATGCAGGTGTTGCCCAATACCCTGTATCTCACGCTGACGTCGCTGCTGGTGGCTTACGTGATCGGTGTGATTGGCGGCGTGGTCTTGGCCTGGCAGCGGGGGACACGGTGGGAGCAAGCCGGCGTCACCTTCACCTTGATGACACGGGCCGCGCCGCAGTTCTGGGTCGGCATGATCTTTTTGATGTATTTTGCCTTCCGCCTGCAATGGCTCCCCTCGTCGGGCGCGACCAGTGCCGGCGTGATCTTCGACTCGGAGTGGGCCAAGCTGACGTCGCTGGATTTCTGGAAGCACATGGTGTTGCCGGCCACCACGCTAGCGCTCTATCTGCACGGCCTGCCGCTGCTCCTCATGCGGTCCAACATGCTGGAGGTGATGGAGGACGATTTTATCACGATGGGCCGGCTCATCGGCTACTCCGAGTGGCGACTGATGATCCGTCACGCGGCCCGCAACGCGCTGCTGCCCGTCGTCACGGCCATGGCGCTGGGAATCGGGTACTCGATTGGGGGAAACGTGGTGATTGAGACGGTGTTCGGCTGGCCTGGGTTGGGCCGGCAGCTCGTGCGCGCCGTGTCAGCCAGCGACTACCCGCTGGCGCAGGGGGCGTTCTTCCTCATTGCCTTGGTCATGGTGCTGATGAACTTCGTAGCCGATCTGCTGTACGGTTTCCTGGACCCACGCGTGGGGTCTTCGGAACGAGCGGGGGCGTGAGTTGTCTAGGCGCCCTGGTTGCTCTCGTTGGCTGCGTTGTCAACCCAGCTGTCGCCTAAAGCGATGCAGTCCTTGATCAAGGTGGGAAGGTTTGGAGAGTCGAAGCTGATGCCCGGTGCCGGCTTACGATTATGCTTAATATCGGGCGGTTCATGGAAATGGTGAGGAAATGTTTCTGCTAGATCTGGGTTCTCAGGATGTGGCTCTGGATCATACCAACGCACTCGTTCCTCATCACGGAAGACAGTGTAGCTGTAGCGGCGAATGCGTTCTGCTTTAAAGTCTATCAGCTCGACAATGCGTAGTTCAAGTCCATTGTGGAAGGTGAGACTACCCTGTACGACGGCCGTAAGTGAACTTGTACTGTAGAGCACAAGCGTAGAGGCAACAACTTTAGAATAATTGTCTAGTAGACCGTAAATGAGCCTTTCGTACTCTGAGCGTGACGGAAATGGCATCGCACATCCGGCCTAGGCTGGTATCACTTCCAACTTGGGCTCAGATGGTTCAATCTCAATCAATTCTTGCTCACTTTCTTGCCGGAGCTGTTGTAGACGTTGTTGAGAAAGCTCCTGCAAAGCTTGCTCGCGATCCAATTTGATTTCATAGAAGCCAGCCCAGAGAGCAAAGTCTTCTGTATGCTCGCCATTGTCAAGCAAGCCTTGCGTGTAAAGCTCATAGAAGTCGGCAGAACTTAACCAATAGCGGCGTTCGAAGCGTCGAGTAATCTCGTCAGCGGCACGCAGATCGTCGATGATTTCTGTAATTGTCACAGTTGCCATGACTTTCACCTCCAGATGATGATTGATGTAAGCGTTCAGCGTATCATCTCAATATTTCGGGGCTATGTAGGTCGAAATGGTATTTCGACCCGACGATTTACCAAATCGTCCTACATGTCCCCCCATATATCGAGAAGATACCGTTCAGCCACCCTTGCGAAGGTTGAGAGTAGCCGTGGCGCCGTGGCGGTGCCTTTCAACCCGAATGCGATTGGCAAACCTTCGCAAGGGTCCCCACTACCTGAACGGTTACGATTAATCAAGCTACAGCGGTGAGAAAATTATACTCTAGGGTAATCTGGGACACAAACAAACGTCTATGGTTGGACTGGGAGGTAGAGAATGTCACCGGCAGTTGAAACCGCGGAACTGAGCAGCCCCGTACTGCCGCAACAAGAACGCGGCCAGTCGCCGATTGGCCAGGCGATGCGGGCCAGCGCGGAGGTCTTTCGGCGAGACCCGCTGGCTCTGATCGGCGGTATCATCTACATCATCTTCATCCTGATGGCGATCTTCGCCCCCTTCATCGCGCCATACGGTCCACTGGAGGTCATCGAGGACGATGCCGGCGTCTGGCTCGCGAACGAAAAGCCGTCGTCGGAGTTCTGGCTCGGCACCACGAACCTGGGCCGCGATATCTCCTCGCAGTTGATCTACGGTTCGCAGACGGCGCTGCTGGTCGGCTTCTCGGCGGCGATGGCGGTGGCAGTAATTGGGGTGGTGTTAGGGCTCTTGGCCGGCTACTACGGCGGCTGGATCGAAGCCATCCTCATGCAG
>JAANWY010000381.1 GCA_018263655.1 Anaerolineales bacterium
GACGATTTGGTAAATCGTCGGGTCGAAATACAATTTCGACCTACATAGCCCCGAAATATTGAGATGATACCACCTAGCCGACAAAATTGTCGAAGGGTGCCGAATGGATGTGGCAGATGGCAACAGCCACGGCGTCCGCCGCGTCGTCCGGGCGCGGAACTTCTGCGATGCCCAGCAGCACGCGGACCATCTCCTGGACTTGCTCCTTCGACGCATTGCCGTAGCCGACGACGGCTTGCTTGATCTCCGCCGGCTTGTATTCGTGCACCGGCAGGCCGGCTTCGGCGGCAGCCAGCATCGCCACCCCGCGCGCCTGCCCCACAGTCAACGCCGTGGTGACGTTACGACTGAAGAACAGCTCTTCCACCGCGGCCTCGTCCGGTTGATGCTCTGCAACGACGTCATGCAGATCGTGATAGAGCTGTCTTAGCCGCTCAGCCATTGGACGATCGGACGGTGTGCGGATGACGCCGTAATCGACGAGTTCCACCTGCCGGCCGCCAAGCTGCCGAACGAGGCCGTAGCCCGTGATTGCTGTGCCAGGATCAACGCCGACAACTAGCATGTGGCCATCTCTGGTCGTCGCGGGCGATGTCGTCGTGGGCGATAGACCGTATGCAAGGGCCGTTCGATGACATCCAGGCTACGCTGCTTCCTCGAACCGGGTCGCGAGTTCGTCCGAGATATCCAGGTTAGTGTACACATGCTGGACATCGTCCAGGTCTTCCAACGCCTCCATCAGGCGCATGGCTTTGAGTGCTGGAGCCTGACCCGGTTGGATCGTCGTTGTCGGCACCATCGTTAACTCGGCATCGGCGACTTCGGCGCCATCACCTTCCAGTTGGTTCTTGACAGCCTCGAGCTCGGTGGCCATGGTGTAGACGGATAGGATATCGCCGTCGATTTCGAAGTCTTCGACGCCGGCGTCAATTGCCAACAGCGCGAGTTCCTCAGAATCAGCACCATCTGTCTTGATGACGATCCGACCCTTCCGATCGAACTGCCACTTGACACTTCCACTCTCGCCCATGTTGCCGCCCTTGCGATTGAACACCTTGCGCATCTCGGCCACTGTCCGATTCCGGTTGTCCGTGACGACCTGAATCAACATAGCGATGCCACTGGGCCCATAGGCTTCGTAGATGACCTCTTCCAGCTCACCACCTTCGAGCTCACCCGTGCCGCGTTTGATGGCCCGCTCGATGTTGTCGTTGGGCATGTTGGCGTCTTTGGCCCGATCAATGGCCAGACGCAGCGTGAAGTTGTACTCGGGATCGCTGCCGCCCCCGCGGGCTGCCACAGTGATTTCACGGGCCAGTTTGGTGAAGAGCTTTCCGCGCTTGGCATCCTCTCGAGCTTTCTTATGCTTGATGTTAGCCCATTTCGAATGGCCGGACATGGTTAATCCCCTCTCTACGTCCATTTTGTGACTACCTTGACAATGTCACATTACCGCCCCACGTTGGGCGAAGGTCTCCTGACCGAGCCCCTTTCGCCTCGGTCAGGAGACCTTCGGCGATCGACTACGTCTATCTTGTGACTACTCAGGCACGCAGTGCCCGCACCAGAGTGGATGGAAAAAGGGGGTCGTTGGGGGACGGCCGCCCCCCAACGACCCCCTTTTTCCGGAATTTCCAACTGCGAAGGCGGTAGCCTGAGCAGTTACTCCATCTTTAAGTATAGCATGAGACAAACGGTCCAGCAATTATGGGTCAACGTACACTTCATGGAGACACGAGAAAGCGAATGCCAGTCACGGCGAAATAGCCCGCAAACACGAGGAGAAACGCACCGCACACTGTCAACGCACCCCGAAACACGCGGTCGTTCAGAACTTGCCGGCCCGATCCCCCCAGGACCGACAACAGACTGTTCCAACCGAAATCTAGACTCACATGACTGAGGTAGAAAACGGCGAGTCCGATGAAGCCGTACTCTAGGAACCCCAGCATGTTGGCCGAACCTACGGTCGCCCACCACAGCAGCCAGAACGGATTTGACACGCTCAACAGCGCGCCGGCGGTCACGAGACCGCGATGGGGCTCAGCCGACGCCAACTCGGCCGCCGGCTCTGGCTCGATGTCGAGCGAAACCCGCCCCCGGTGCGCGTCGCGGATCATATCTAGCCCCATCCAGGCCAGCACTGCAGCACCCAGTAACCCAACGATGCCGGCCACTGTCGTTTGCTGCAACACCTGGCTCAGCCCAAAGGCGAGGGCAGCGACCATCATCAACTCGATCAATGCATGTCCGATGCTGATGAGTGGGCCGGCCCGGTAGCCCTGTCGAGCCCCTTCAGTCACCGCCAACGCCGAAATCGGGCCCGGCGACATCACGCCCGACAGGCTCACGAGCCCCCAGGGTATTGCCAGAGCGATCAGGTGAGTGACCATGTCTCAGACTTCGTCGAACTCGTCATCCTCGTCGTCAGACATGAGCACCTCGCGCCCCTGGCCGCCTCCTTCATCCGGCCCGACGAGCCCTATCTCTTCCAACTCGTCGGTGAGACGCGCCGCGCGAGGATAGCCAATGTGCAGCCGGCGTTGTAAGAATGACGTGGACACACGTTCGTGTTGGCCAATTAGCTCGATGGCTTGATCCAGCATGTCGTCGGGCTCTTCGTCCAGCTCTTCGATGATGCCGGCCCACGGCGCCAGAGACGAAGTGGCTATAGTCTCCCAGCCAGTACCATGCCAGAAGGCCGTCAACTTGCTGAGCTCGTGATCGGACACGTAGCTGCCCTGCAGCCGCTTGGGCGCACTCGCGTCCGGCGGTAAGAATAGCATGTCGCCTTCGCCCAACAGTTTCTCCGCCCCGACGGTGTCCAATACGACACGGGAATCCGTACCGCTGGTTACTGCAAATGAGATACGGGCCGGGAAGTTAGCCTTAATCAGACCCGTTACGACGTCTACCGATGGCCGCTGCGTGGCGATGACCAAGTGTATGCCTGTTGCTCGGGCCATCTGAGCAAGCCGGCAGATCAAGCGCTCCACCTCGTCCGGCGATGCCATCATCAAGTCAGCCAGCTCGTCGATGATAACGATGACGTGGGGTAACGGCTCACCGTCCTCTCGGCGCCCTATCTTATTGTTGTAAGTCTCGATATTGCGCGCTCGAGCATCGGCAAATGACTCATAGCGCCGGTCCATCTCACGCTGTGCCCAGTGCAAGGCTCCGACAACCTCGTCAGTCTCTACGATGACGGGCGCGAAGAGGTGCGGGATCCCATTGTAGTTTGTTAGCTCAACTCGTTTCGGATCGACTAGCATCAGCTTGAGTTCTTGCGGAGTATTGCGCAGCAGGAGGGTTGCGATGATGGCGTTCACGCACACACTCTTTCCCGAACCTGTCGCACCAGCGATTAGGAGGTGTGGCATCTTGGTCAAATCAGCAGCGATGGCCTCACCGGCCACATCGCGCCCGAGGGCCAGTGCAAGCTTCGACTTACGGCCGATCTGCCTAAATTGCGCCGATTCCATCACACCCCGGAGCGAAACCACCGAGATGTCCGAGTTTGGCACTTCGATCCCGACGACGGATTGGCCTGGAACCGGCGCCTCGATTCGTACCGGGGCCGCGGCCAGCGCGAGGGCTAGATCATCCGCCAGGCGTGTGATTTTGTTGACCCGGATCTTGCGTTTTTTGCCGGCCCGCTCCACATAGCCGGGTTCCACTCCGAACTGTGTGATTGTCGGACCCTGGTTGACGGAGACAACCTTCACTGGGACGTCGAAGGACATCAACGTCTCTTCGATCATTCGGACCCGTTCGCGAAGTTCTGCTTCCTGGAATCTCTGGGGTGAGCCCGGGTCGAGCAATTCGAGTGGGGGCAGGCCCTGTTTGGTCGTCACCTTGGCTGTTGATGTGGTGTGGGAAGGGCGAGACGATTTACGGCTAGATTGGCGGGCTGCTGCTTGCTTCGTATCGGTCGGGGCGGGCACCGGCTCGGGTTCAGGCACCAAGACCGGCTCGACGACCTCACTGGCTTCTTCCATGCGCTCGGCAAACTTGGCAATGGATGTTGCTACCCGGTTGCCGGCCCGACGGATTGAGACGTCGAGCGCCCACACGGCGCCGACAACCCCCAGCACGCCCATCAGCAACACTGTGGCGGGGGCACCAACCGCATCGAGGAGTACCGTGCTAACGGCCCAGCCGACGAGACCACCCCCGCGCCCCGCTTCGGCTGTCGAGAGCGGGTCCGTGTTGCTCGCGATTAGGTGGAGCAGCGCCAATGTGGCGCCCAAGACGAGCTCAAGCCCGATGACACGCAGCCACTGAACTTCCCATTTCTCATCACGGTGGCGGACCAGCAGCGAGATACCAACGATGATGACTAACCCGGCCACGACCAGTGAGCCCCAGCCGAAGATGCGGCGCAGCAGATCCGCCCACCAATCGCTGACTGCACCGTGAGTTACAGAGAGCAAACTCAGCAAGGTGATCGCACCTAGTGCCGCCAACACGACGCCGAGGACGTCTTGTTGTAGAGCGTCATCCAGCTTGAAGGAAGCGTCGATCCGGCGCCGGCTCGCTTTGCGTCCCATCGGTGCTCCTCCTCAGGTGATTGTCTCAAACAGTTCGTCGGGCACAGTCACTTGTCGTCATCAATACGTGTAGACAGTAACCGCCGTAAGTACCGACGGTTACCAATCTGTTCCAAGTGCCCGTGCCCGACGGAAGTCGATCTATTTGCCCAGACTCAGCGGCCATATGCTCCAGGCCGGTCCATAACCGGCCCAGCGATGGGTCCCTGACCCATCGCGAGCGCGAATCTGGATCTACTGAAACTAGAAGTTGCGTTGTTTCTCTTTGCGACGCCGGCGAGCCGCCTTGCGCGCAGCTCGCTTCTTTGCTTTGCGGCGCCGCTCACTCTTGGAAATGAACCAGCGCTTCCTGCGATAAGTGCTCAGAACGCGGCTTTCCGACACTTTCTTGCGGAAGCGCTTAAGCAGCTCCTCCTGTGATTCTCCAGGACGTAGCTCGACACTTGCCATTCATACTTCAACTCCTTCCTAGGCCAGAATAAATTCAGTGAGAACTGGCAATTCCCACCACCTCCGTGACGTCAGCACCTATCAAGCCTGCCGTAGGCTGAGACCCAGCCGGCGATTGGCAGGATTGATGTTCAGAACACGGGCTGACACTTCATCCCCCTCTTCTACCACGTTTCGGGGATGAAGGAAGTGACCTTCTGCTAACTCCGAAATGTGGATCAGGCCCTCGACACCCTCTGGCACGCGGGCGAAAGCTCCGAAGTCCACAACATTTGTGATAACGGCTTCGACCACCTCGCCAATCTGGTAATGGTCTCCAACGATCTTCCATGGGTCTGGCAGCAGCCGCTTCAAGCTCAACCCGATGCGGCGCTGGTCCGGGTCTACGTCAATCACGTAAACTTCGACCTGCTGACCAACTTCAAGAACATCGTCTGGGTGGTCAACACGCTCCCAGGACAGCTCGGAGATGTGAACCAGACCATCAATGCCGCCCAGATCGACGAACGCACCAAACTCACACAGGCTACGTACTTCACCGCGGACAACCTGCCCTGGCTCCAAAGACTCGAGTCGAGCTTCGATCTCATCTTCGGACCAGGCCGTGGCGCGCTCCGAGCAGATGATTCGATTGCGGTCTCGATCCAATTCGATCAGTTTCAGTTGGATTTCTTGGCCCACCCTGGCTTCTAGTTCACTGCGAAGTTCATCAGTGCCCAGGCACTCGGGGACGTTGGCCAATTGGGAAGCCGGCACGAACCCCAAGCATCCACCTAGTCTCACCAGGAGCCCACCCTTGTTACAGCCAACAACACGCGCGCTCACGATTTCACTGTTTTCGTGGATGTCGTACAACCAGTGCCATTCTTGGTCGCGCGAGTCTTCCCAGTCGCCGTCTCCTGTATCCGTCACATCGTCCTGTTCTGCATCGAGGGACTCTTCAACGGACTCGTCTACGGGTGATCGCCGGCCCATTTCATGTTTCGGCCCAGCCACCGCCCCCTCACCGTCTACATCGATCTCAGGCCAGTCATTTGCCTGGTAGGCATCTGAGGCAGGCGGGACCTGCTCTTCCTGACGGAGCAAGGCCTGCCAGTAGCCTTCATCTAGCGGGATCTCCCACGGATGCTCCTCAACGTTACCAGACATGCTCTCCCTCCCCCTTGCAAGTTACACATCATCTCTCCACTACAACAAAAGCCACGCTCCTACCTCGCCCAACTTCAAGAATCAGCATCTCCTGTCCGAAGAAGCCACTGGGCCAAACCACAAAAATCTCGGCTACCCCCCCGTCTGACGGCGCCAATCCGGGGTGTAGCCGAGTCAGTGAACACGCTATCCTGATTGCCGCTAAACAAACTTAGTCTACTTACTGCTATCTCCCTAGCTTCCGGTAATGACTAAGCTTACAGTAAGCGTTCAACTACCCTTGCGAAGGTTAGGAAGAGCCTTGGCAAGAGGCCGATTTTCGACTGGCGAGGGGCACCTCGACCCGAAAGCGATTGGCAAACCTTCGCAAGGGTCCCCGCTACCTGAACAGTTACAGCCTACATTCAGCCTTTCCAAGAGCTCAGGCGGCAGTGCCGGGACAGCAACCTCGTGCTGTCACCAGCAGGCGATGGCTCCCGGCTGGTGACCCTTCAACTTACGGCGCTAGACGGACATTACGTAACCGTTCAGGTGATCTTGAAAACAGACGCATAAGGTGACCGGCACTTGCGAAATCGGTCCAAGGACGAGCATACGAGGGTCAGCACAGCCACTTATCGTCAAAAACCGGTTTGGAAGTGCCGGTCACCTGAACGCTTACGCACATTACAATGCTAAGACTCCAGTGCATGTATTATAGGTCACTTGCCAGACCTTGTCAAGGACTCGCATTCATTCGCGTAACCAGGGGGGGAAATAGCGGTTCTAACTATGGCGGCTGTTCGTAGCTTGACAATGTCACATTTCGCTGCTGTGGCACGGTCAGGAGACCGGCCACAGCGGTGTTCTGGCCACAGCGGTGTTAGTGTAGAACATTTGTCTAATGTGACATTGTCAAGGTAGTCAGGCACCTACCGCCGGCCTCAATCCTCTGCAATGTGATGGTACTGATCGTCAGCCGGCAGCGAATCCAGCTCGTCCCCGTTGTGTCGCAGGCTGGCTCTCAGCCTGGTCCCCGGCACGCCCTCCAGTCCCAGCGCGCTCAGCGGCACAACTACTTCCAGAGTTCGTCCAGCGGTGGTTGCCGGCAGTTCCCGCACCAGATCCCGCGTGCCGTTCCGCGAGCGATAAAGCTGAGCACTCGGTTCACCCGGCGGGATGGCGACCTCCCACCAGCAGCCGTTGCGATTCAGCGCGACGTGGACGGCGTGGCCGTCGAGGTTGGCGGACAGCTCGATCCTCAGCAGCAGATCGCTGTTCGTGTAGGCGTACGCCAGACGCTTGAGGTTGGCTGAGGCGCGCTGCATGGCGCCGGGGGCTGCAGCGGGAGTGATCGCACCTGTCCGGTGCCATGCCCTGGCGTCGGCTGTTTCAGCCAGAGGGTCCGCGACGCGTGATGTCAAAGCCGGCTCCTCGCGCTTCAGCATCGTCTGCTCCAGCGCCGGCGGCACTGGCGTTCCCGTCCGGCGGTACACGGCGGCCAAGTAGGCGCGAAACAATTCGTCGAAGAGGACCTCCTGGTCCGATTGGTTGCGGCTGGAATACCACCAGAACCAGTCGCTGCTTTCGGCCACGTGCAGGGCGCGCCAAGTTTGCTTGAGATCTTCGGCGTGTAAGCCGGCGTCGGCGCTGGAGGCCCAATCGACCAGATGTTGGCGCGTCTTGGCGAGTGCTTTCCAGGCACGGTTCTGGGCCGGCTCGCCGATCCAGGTGCCGAAATCCCCGCCGATCCAGGAACCGGCGGACAACCTTTCAATCCGCAAACGTGGCGGGTGTTCTTCCAGGTACTCACTCACCGTGACCGGGCGCAAATAGTCTTTCTGGCTCAGCAGGCGGTACAGGTTGCGCAGGAACACGTCCCCGTTGCTCGCGTAGTGCTCCCAGCAATTCTCGCCGTCCAAGATGATGGGCACCAGGTGCGGGCGCTCCACGTCGCCCAGGTGCTCCCAGATCCAGCGGAGCCGGCGGACCAGATCCTCGGCGGCTTCTTGGCCCGTAAACCCTTGATGGTAGACGAAACCGATGCGGTCCGAGAGGGCGTGATCTCGAAAGATAATCGACAATGGCTCATCGCGACCATCGACCCGCACAGCGTAAGGTTGATAGAGAAACTGCGGGTTCATCACGTGGCTGACTTCGTTGCGATGGATGCGTGCGCCCACCGAACGAGCCAATCTGTCCTCGTCTGACGCGATCCAGTGAACTTCGTTCGGGATGGCGCACAACATCGCCTGGCTGACGCCGCCTTCGGAAGGCCACATGCCACGCAGCGGCACGTCGAAATGATCGTGGTAGAAGTCGACGGCATCCTTCGTTTGCCGGCGTGCGTCCTCTGGATATTGGAAGGCCGGCTGGGGCAACCTCATCCTGGGGCGGGCTTCCAACGCCGAGTTCGTGTCGACCAGCAGGGGTAGGACCGGGTGGTAGTAGGGTGACACCGTGATCTCGATTTGTCCCCGCTGCTGCAACTCGCGGTACAACGGCAAGATCTCGCCCATCATTTCGCGGGTCACGTCAGCGATGGTTCGAACATCGTCGAGCGTGAAGTTCCGCCCCTTGTGCACGAGCTGATGCAAGGCCGGGTGGCGTTCCAGCCAGTTGGGATCGATCCAGGCCAGGTTGAACCACGCGGCTAGATCGCGGTAGTCTTGCTTGCTGAAGGCGCGGGTGTCCTGCTTCGTCGTCTGCCGGCGCCGCAGAAGCTGCGCGTAGCGCGGATACTGGCGGATGATGTCGTGGTGAATGCTGAAAAAGTGCTCCAGCATGAAGGTCTTTTCTTCCGTCGTCCAACTTTCGCGCAGGCTCAGGTCCAGCCAGCGGTCCTTGGCGTGGCCGCCGGCGTACGCCGTGAGTTGCTCCAGCAGAGAAGGGGTGAAGTTGAACGTAGCGTGGACGTCGGGGTACTCGGCCAGTACCTCGGCCATGTGGAGATAGTCCTTGGTGCCGTGGAGCCGTGTCCAGGGGAGGATGAACTCGCCCGTCATTGGCTCTTGGTACACAGGCTGGTGCATGTGCCAGACGAAGGCGACGTAGAGAGGATGGGCCATCGGGGCTCCTATTGTTGGCTACAGTGAGATGTGAGACGTAAAACGTAAAGCGTTGTAAACCTTACTAATCACATACCCCCTAGCACCTTACAAAACCCATACCCCTAGCGCGAAGGACTGACCGTCAAGATGGCGGGAGGTCGGTGATGTCAGCGACAGTCAGGTTTTTCGGTGTCAGATGCTTGATCGTCTCTTGCCGTTCGTCTTCGACAACGAACTCAGCGTGTTCGGGATCGAAGGTGACCTTGACATCTTGGTTGGCATAGGCCCTACCTATGCCATAGCGCTGGCTACCAAGACTCATCTGACCGACCTCAGTGACACGCCGCCACCAGTGCTGGGTGGCCAAATATTGGTATACCCGCTCCATCGAAAAGAGTTCCACCTCGCGGTCTGGTGTATAGGTGCGACGCGGTGTCTCAGCTTCCGGATAGGCGGTTAACGGTGGCCGCCCATTGCAGTCCCGACCGCGCGACGGCAGCTTGCGATTCATCCAATCCAGTTCTTCATCGCTGACGACTTGAAGCTGAGTCAAATCGTTGAAGGTGCGTCCAAGCACTACCCGGCCATGCCAGGTGCGATGGAAGCGCTCTGAACAGCCATTGGCCTGGGCGGATGGCGCCAAGTCATGGGCAACACCCAGCCCCACTAACCAGAGTTGAAACAGCGTGGGGAAAGGATGATCGTGATTGCTATTGACCAGCCGCTTATCCTGGTCAGTTTGGAACCGATCACACAAGCCCCACTGGCTAAACGCCTGGCGCAATGCCGCTTGAACGTCCCGACCGGTGCACTGGCCCGCAGGGTAGACGAAACTGCCGATCTTGACTGGGGTGAATTCGTCCCGAATGTTGAGCACATCGACTTTGCCCACCCCAGCGACAGGCACCCACTCTTTAAAGTCTGCTTGCCAGCGTTCATGCGGGGCTTGGGGTGTCGGCCCAGGCTCGGGCTTCACAGCTGGCCGGCGTTTGGTGTGTCGTTGGTACAAGCGATCGCCGAACTGAGCCCAGTACTGCTCAATGGTGCTGACCGAGGGCATCGTCTCTTCTGGACGATCCAAGCGCTGGGCCATCCGCGGACGTGCCACGTCAGCGCCCCAGCCCGGATGCTCTTTCTTGATCCGCAAGCAAGCGAACCGTACAACACCCAGAAACGTGCTCATACGGCCGCCGCGCTCCTTGCGCCCGTCCGGTGGTGCTAAGGCTGCTCGACCGCCATCGCGATGCCGCCGACACCAGTAGCGAACGCATTCGAAAGACCATCCCGTTTCTTCGGCAATTTCCGGAATGGTATAGCCCGCCTGTTTGAGATCGACGAAATGATTCCGTTCTGCCACTGTGGTCCGTTTTTGGCCCACCAGTTTAGCCTCCCTTCCACTCTTACTGTGTGGAAGGAAGGGTAACTGAGGTCACCCTTGTGGGCCAACCCGTGTCCCGCTAAGGGGTATGGGTTTTGTAAGGTACAAGGGGTATATGATTAGGGGTCTACGCGGATTCGAGGGGTAACCCCTTGACGCAGAAAGCCAACTTGGATTAGAATACAGGGCAAACGAATCCAAGGAGGCGAGAAATGCTGTTGTTGACTGCTCCATCGGA
>JAANWY010000382.1 GCA_018263655.1 Anaerolineales bacterium
CGGACAAAAACAAAAAGGTTGAACATCTGTTACTTCGGCTACACTCAGCACAGGGTTTCCTTCTGTCCGTGGAAACGTTTCTGGCCGTCTGCTCGCCATCCACGGATGAATCTCGCGATGACCTGTTACGTATAAGTTCACTGTTCACTGCTCCTCCGACCGTACCAGCCATATCTTCTCGCGCGGGAACTTCAGAGGCACGACCTCGCCATCCTGAAACTTCTGCACGGTGGATGCCTCGGCCACAACTTCGAATTCCCAGTTCTCCGCTTGAACCTTGAAACGACTATGCGTACCAACGTAGACGTGGCTGCGAATACGCGCCTGGACCGTGTTCTCTCCTTCCGCTCCCAATTCCAGGTTCTCCGGCCGGGCAGTTACAAGCACCGGACCATCGCCAATGTTCTGGTGATTGGTGTAGAGATCACCCAAAGGCGTTTCCACTTGCTCCCCGTGCTTGACGCCCTCCAGGAAGTTGACGCCGCCGAAGAAACGGGCAATCTTTGCGCTGGCCGGCCGCTCGTAGAAGACGTTGGGCTCGTCGAACTGGTGCAATTGCCCGCCAAAGATGAGGGCAATCCCGTCAGCCAGCACGACGGCTTCCTCTTGATCGTGGGTGACGAAGATGGTGGTGATGCCGAGCTGGCGCTGGATGCCCAAGATGAGCTCCCGCATCTCGTCCCGCAGGTGCGCATCCAAATTGCTGATTGGCTCATCCAGGAGCAATACGTCGGGTTCGATGATCAGGGCACGGGCCAAAGCCACACGTTGCTGCTGCCCTCCCGAAAGCTGCTTGGGGCGCCGGGCCTCGTAGCCGGGCAGCCGTACCAACTCAAGCATCTCGGCGACCTTCCGCTGGATGATGTCTTTGTCCACGTGTCGCATGCGAAGTCCAAAGCCGACGTTCTCCCCCACCGACATGTAGGGGAACAACAAGTAGTTTTGAAAAACCATCGCCACGCCGCGTCTTTCAGCCGGAATGCTCAGCATCGATTTGCCGTCGAAGGTGATGTCGCCCGACGTTGGTCGCAACAGGCCGGCGATCATCTTCAACGTCGTCGTCTTGCCGCAGCCCGAAGGCCCCAACAAAGCGGTTATCTTGCCGGAAGCGATTTCGAGATCGAAATCTTTTACGGCATGTACGCGTTCACCGCCACGAAAGATCTTGTTCAGGCCATGTAGACAAACTTCCGTCATGCTCCGAATCCTCCCAATGCTGCACTTTCGCCTGTCAGATATTTCGAGGTAACGATGATGATCAGAATTGAAGGCGCGAGGAACACCAGACACAGAGCGGCTGTCACCGGCTTATCGTTCGCGTTCGCGAAGTTGACCAGCAAGAGCGGGACGGTGATCACCCGCCCACCACTGATGAGCAAGGTCACAATATACTGCCCCCACGAGATGATGAAAGCGAACATGCCGGCGACCAAGACCCCGGGAAAGATGGTGGGGAACGTCACGTGGATGAAAGTGCGCAGCGGACTAGCTCCCAGCGTTCGAGCCTGTTCTTCGAATTCTGGATCGTAATTCGAGAACACACTGCTCATTACCATCACGACGTACGGTGTCGTTCCGATCAGGTGCGCCAGCGTCACGCCCGTGATCTTGCCGGCCAGCCCCAGCCGGATAAACATTACGTGGATACCCATCAGCACTGCCAGACCCGGCACGATGACGGGGGCCAGGATCAGGAACTGGACCAGGCGCTTGCCTCGGAAATTGTGCAGCCCGAGTGCTCGCCCGGCCGGGATACCGACCACGAGCGAGAGTAAGGTAGCAACGACGGCGATCAAACCACCCTTCCATGCCGCTTCCCCCGCCTTAGAGGCCGGCGAAAACACATACTTCCAAGCACGCAAGCTAAACGTTTCAGGCAACAGATCGGGATAGAACCAACGTCCGGTAAAAGCCCATATTACGATAGGAATGAGCGGGGCCAGAATCGAGATGACAATCACAGCCATGATACCATAGCTGAAGATGCGGCCCAACAAGGCCCTTCTACGAAGTTGAGCCTCCACGTCGGTGATGCTAGTCGTCCTCTGTCGAGCTTGAAGTTCACTAAGCACGGCTACTATTCTCCTCAATCAGCACGAACGTAGGTCTCGGTCAGCTTTATGTAGATCAGAATGAGAACGGTGATCAGCCCGGCGATGATCATGCTCGTCGCCATAGCCTCCTGCCGATAGCCGAGATCGACGTCGTGATAGTACTCGAAGCTCAGGACCGGCAACGCTCGCGGGAAGCGTTGTCCCAGCAAGAAAGGAATCTCGAAGGCGCCAAAGGTGAAGGCAAAGACCAAGATCGACGAACGCAGGATGCCAGGCATGATGAGGGGGATGATCACGTAGCGTAGGCGCTGCCAGGCATTGGCCCCCAGCGTGCGTGCCACGTCCTCATAATCCTCGCCAATCGACTGGAGCACAGCAAGCAGAATTACGCCCGTGAAGGCGGTAGTCTTCCACAGGTACTCCAAGATGATGCCGATGGCCCACTTGTCGTACACCATCGCGGGGAAGCCGGCCGGCGCCTCGGTCAGTCCGAAGAGATACGTCACGCGCGAAAGTAGACCGCTCTGAGAGAACAAGAAGATGATGCCGATGGCGCCCACAATGTGCGGCACAGGCACGTTCAACTGGAAGACAAACGTCGTGAAACGCTTACCCCACAGGTTCTGCCGCAAAACCAGCGCGGCGACAATGGCCAGGATTGTCGACAGTATGCTAGACGTGAAACCGATCCAGCATGTTAGGGCCAAGGAGCGTAAGAAGGCCTCGTCGGTAAAAATGTTGATGTANCCATCTAGATTGAAGTCGGTCTTGCCGATAATGGGCATGTAGCCGAAGCTCTGCATCAGCCCCATGATCAAGCCGCCCATGAAAAGCACAATGATAACCGCAAAGGCGGGGGCGAGCATTATGGGTATACGCGATCGGTCACGCAAATCAGCCAACATCAAAATCCTCACACGTAAAGCTCAGGGGAGATGGGAGAGATGGGCTTATCCGCCACCCCTCCCATTTCGAGATCAAACTGAGCGCCAGCGGCGCTTACTTCTTGAGTACATTCTCCTCCCAGCCATTCTCAATCGCTATCAGCCAGTCGGACTGTAGCTCAGGCAGCTTGTGAGCGTCCAGGATGCCTGGCGACAGCATCGCCGGCCCGCGCTCCACAGCAGCTAGGGCGGCCTGAGACTCCGCAGATAGTTGATCAACCCACAGCGGCGGGGTTGCGTTGAGCGCCTCCATCCGCTGGATCTGCGCCTCAGGGGAAGCGAGGAAGTTGGCCGTCACGACCGCAGCCGGCAGATTGGCGGCATTGTAGGCCGTCGCGATGTAGTTGGTATTGCCGATCGTGCCATCATCGAGCACGAAGGTGCGGACGGTCTCGGGGTAGACGCCGCTGTTGATGCGTGTCTGAGCGTCGCCGATGCCGTACGTCATGCGGAAGTAGACCTCGCCATTGGCAAACAGGTCCAGGTGCGCCTGTGAGGAATCGGGATAGGTCTGACCCTCGCGCCATAGATAGGGTTCGATCTCGTTCAGCAGATCCCAGCAAGCCGGCATCTCTTTGTCGAATACGTCCTGGTCGAACTCACCCAGGAACTGTTCGTAGCCACCGGTGGCGTGGTAGCACATCATGCGCACCCAGACGCTGCCGGTGAAGTCGGGCGGTGCGGGATAGGTGAACAAACCGGGGTTGTCCTTGATCCACTGGACCAACGCGGCCATGTCCTTCGGCGGCTCCGGCACCCTGGCCGTATCGTACTCGACCACGACCTGGGCTGCACCCCAGGGGATCTCGTAGCCCTCGACCGGGTAGCCGAAGTCGAAGGAGATGGCGGAGTTGTCCCAGTTGTAGTACTGGCCAGAGGGTGCAGCTTCAGACCACGGGCCGTAGAGCAGGTCGGCCTCTTTCATAGTGCGGAAGTTCTCGCC
>JAANWY010000383.1 GCA_018263655.1 Anaerolineales bacterium
CGGTCTCTTCTTGTGTAGGCACGCATTGCCTGAGTAGTTGCCAGTACCTACGGTGAAAATGCTGATCTGACGGAGAGGCGCGTGACCATGAGCTGGCACTTGTCACCAGAGGCCATGACGGCGTATCGGGCTACGGCCGAGCAGCGCTGGAAAGAGCAAGAAAGAGAGCGATTGGAGCGTCACGAGCGAGCTTGGCGCATAGCGCGCCAAGCATCAGTGTTGTTGAGGGAGCAATACGGTGCCGATAGAGTGGCGGCTTTTGGCTCGCTGGTTCACCGTGACTGGTTTTCCAAGACATCGGATGTGGATCTAGCGGTGTGGGGGCTGG
The DNA here is from genome assembly GCA_018263655.1 of Anaerolineales bacterium. Lineage (GTDB taxonomy): Bacteria > Chloroflexota > Anaerolineae > Epilineales > JAANWY01 > JAANWY01. Next base: position 329 of record JAANWY010000383.1, read on the forward strand.
AGAGCGAAGACTACTTCGTGGCTGTTGCTAAGCTTCAGGACCTTTCACCAGAGTTTCAGGTTGATCTGGTGGCTGTGGAACACTGTAGACCCGAACTGCGAGCCGTCATCATGAACGAGGGAGAGCCATTGTGAAGGACACCTACTTAGCTGTTGCAGGTCGCGTTCGTCAGGAGTTGCAGGAGTTAACAGAAGTTGTCGAGCGGACAACTAATATTTGGCAGCGAGCTTCGCAATCGGCTGACGACTACTATGTGGATGCTACAGCACTCAATCTGCATGGTTTCTACGCCGGCGTGGAGCGCATATTCGAGATCATAGCAGATCGAATTGACAGGGCGAAGCCCACTGGTGCATATTGGCATCAGGAGTTGCTGCAGCAGATGGCTGCTGAGATCCCCCGTGTCCGACCGGCAGTATTGAGTTCGGAAACGCGCGACAAGTTGGACAGGTACCGAGGCTTCCGGCACGTTGTGCGCAACGTCTATACATTCAACTTGGATGCTGAACAAGTTGAGGTACTGGTCAGGCAATTACAGCCGACAATGGATCGGGTGTCTCACGACTTGCTGGAATTTGCTGACTTTCTTGAGCAGGTTGGGTCGGGCGAACGGTAACCATGGGATTTCACGGTGGTGGTTGGTGGGCGTTTCTCAGGTACGACGAGAGCAAGGGGAAGCCTCAGGTTGACCGCGCGCTGCTGAAGCGCGTATTCGGCTATGCGCGCCCCTACTGGAAACAAGCCGGCCTCATGCTTGCCGGCATTCTCGCCAGCTCCCTGATCCAACTCATCCCACCCCTCCTCTACCGCGACCTCATCGACAACGTGTTGCCTAGCGGCGACATCACACGCCTCAACCTGCTCGCCGTCGCCATGATCGCGGTGCCCATCGTCGGCGGCCTCATCGACGTCGGACAGCGCTATCTCAGCGCCCGCGTCGGCGAAGGTGTGATCTACGATCTGCGCCAGCAGATGTACGACCACCTGCAGCACATGTCGATCCGCTTCTTCACAGATACCAAATCTGGTGAAATCATCTCGCGCTTCAACAACGACGTCGTGGGCGCTCAGAGTGCCATCACGGGCACCTTGCCCAACATCATCACCAACGTCATCACCCTGGTCACCACTTTCGGCATCATGATCTCCATCGAGTGGCGGCTGGCTGTGTTGTCGGTGGCGGTGTTGCCGCTGTTCCTGATCCCCACGCGCCGTGTGGGTCGGATTCTGCGCGATATCCGCCGGCGCGCCATGGAATACAACGCCGATATGAGCAGCATGATTAGTGAGACGCTGAGCATCAACGGCGCCTTGCTGGTCAAGACCTTCGGCCGGCAGCGCGACGAAATCGGCCGCTTCCGTGACGTTAACCGCAAAGTGCGCGACATCGGTGTGCGGCGCGCCATGATCGGCCGCTGGTTCTTCCTCGGCTTGGGTATCGCCGGCGCCATCGGCACGGCCCTCATCTACTGGTTTGGCGGACACCTGGTGCTCCGCGATTCCATCACCATCGGTACCATTGTTGCCTTCGCGGCCTACCTCAACCGGCTGTACCAGCCCATCTCGGCGCTGTCCAACGTCCAGGTCGAGTTCGCCAGCTCCATGGTCAGCTTCGAGCGCGTCTTCGAGTACCTGGATTTGCCGCAGGAGATCCAGGACAAGCCGCACGCTGTCGAGTTGGACACCGTTGACGGTCGCATTCGCTTCGAAGATGTGTCCTTCAGCTATCAGGCCGGTGATCGGGGACCGGATACAGGTGTCGCCGCCGGCAACGGACGGCGGGACGGCGGGGATGAGGTGCCGGGGGATGTGTACAGCCGGCAGTGGGCACTGCGTCACATATCGTTCGAAGTCGAGCCAGGCCAACTCGTGGCGTTGGTCGGGCCCAGCGGCGCCGGCAAAACGACGGTTACCTATCTGTTTCCACGCCTGTACGATCCAACCGAGGGGCGCATTTTGCTGGACGGCCACGATTTGCGGGACGTCACACAGGAATCCCTCGCTCGCCAGATCGGCATGGTCACTCAAGAGACCTACCTGTTCCACGATACCGTTCGGGCCAACCTGCTGTACGCTAACCCCGATGCGACAAACGCCGAACTGGAAGCCGCCTGCCGAGCGGCCAACATCCACGACTTCATCGCCGCGCTGCCCGATGGCTACGATACGGTGGTGGGGGAACGCGGCTACCGGCTGTCGGGCGGCGAGAAGCAGCGACTGGCCATTGCGCGCGTCATTCTCAAAGACCCGCGCATCTTGGTGCTGGATGAGGCGACATCGCACCTGGACTCGCAGTCCGAGGCGTTGATCCAGGAGGCGCTGGAGCGCATCATGGAAGAGCGAACCAGCCTGGTGATCGCCCACCGCCTGTCGACGATCTTGGTCGCTGACAAGATCTTGGTTCTGGATCGCGGCCGGATAGTGGAACAGGGAGCCCATCGCGACCTCCTGCGCCGGGCTGGCCTCTACGCCGAGCTGTACGAGACCCAGTTCGACCGTAAGCCAACCTCATGATCGCCTGGTCTGACCTTCGAAACAAGATCATATTGTCTGTCATTTTTGGCATTGCCATCGCGGCCGTGCTCGCGATGTTCGCCGACCTCCCGCGCACGTTGGCGGCCCTGCAGCGCTTCGACTGGCGCTATCTGCCACTGATTCTCGGTCTTACGCTGGTCAACTACGCCTTGCGCTTCGTGAAGTGGCACTACTATGTGGGACAGATTGGCGCCGGCCACGTCAGCCTCGGCGATAGCCTGAAAATCTTCGTCGCCGGCTTCACCATGATCATGACGCCAGGCAAAATCGGCGAGTTCTTCAAGACTGGGCCCTCAAGCAGACAGACGGCGTCGCCATCAGCCGCGCGGCGCCCATCGTCTTGGCCGAGCGGCTCACCGACGGCTTGGCGATGGTGGTGCTTGCGGCGGCCGGCCTCACACTGTATCGCTATGGCGCTGCCATGTTGGTGGCCGTTGTCTTGACCATGGGGGGGCTGGTCGTCGTTGTGCAGACACGGCCGCTGGCGCTGTGGCTGTTGCGCCAGGGCGAACGGATTGCCATCGTTGCACGCTTCGCCCACAGCCTCCGCCAGTTCTACGAGAGTGCCTATCTACTGTTCAGTTTGAAGAACCTCGCTTTTGCCATTGGTCTGGGGGTCGTTTCCTGGGGAGCCGAAGGTGTTGCGCTGTATCTGGTGCTTCTGGGGTTGGGATTCGTTGGAACGCCGGTGCTGTTGGTGCAGGCGGTCTCAGCTCTGGCGTTGTCGACGATTCTGGGAGCGATATCCTTCTTGCCAGGTGGGCTTGGCGTCGCCGATGGTAGCCTGGCCGGCCTCCTGTTGCTGGTGACGAATACCGGAGCCGACACAGCCGTCGCCGCCACGCTCGTCATTCGGTTCGCGACCCTGTGGTTCGGGGTTGTGTTGGGGGCCTTAACCTTGGTTGGCTACCGCCGCGAGTTGCTGCCGGCTAGTGTGACTGCCAGCCCGAGCAGGGGGGCTGATGGGCTGATGGATTGAAAGCCGAACCCCAGATACCGCACAACGCGCCGGTGCAGAGAAAAGGCCACGCTTACTTCCGAGCGTGGCCTTTTGCGTTCGTAGCGGCGCCAACGCCCCTTGCGAAGGTTCGGAGCAGCCTTGGCAAGAGACGGACATTCGACGGGCGAAGATCCTTTCAACCCGAATGCGAGTGGCAAACCTTCGCAAGGGTCCCCACCACCCGAACGGTTACACTACGACTATGAACTCCATAACGGGAGTTGCTAGTAGCAGCGCCGTTAGCTGTCCGACTACTTGAGTTCTACAGTCGCGCCGGCCTCCTCCAGGCGGGATTTGGTCTCTTCGGCCTCGTCCTTGCTGACGCCCTGACGGATGGGGGACTCGTCGCCGGTCTCGACGGCTTCCTTCGACTCGCGCAGACCCAGCGAGGTCAACTCGCGCACGGCTTTGATGACCTGAATCTTCTGTGGGCCGATGTCACTGATGAAGACGTCGAACTCTGTCTTCTCTTCTTCCTCTGCCTCGGCTTCGGCAGCGCCCGGGGCCATCATGGCCGGCATCGCACCGACGGCCGGGGCTGCACTCACGCCCCACTCGTCCTGCAGATCCTGCGAGAGCTGTGCAAGTTCCAGAGCGTTCAATGAGTTCAGTAGTTCCTTTACCTCAGCAAGTTTATCTTCAGCCATTGTCGTCATTCCTCCTGTTTGCATGTATTTGTACACTTTGCACGGTGCACTTGTTCGAGTAGTTGAATTGAGGCATACGCCCCGTGATCAGTAATCGGTGAATCACCGATCACTGCTGCTGATCCGCATAGGCCTGTAGCGTATTGACCAGCTCGCGTTGCGGTGCTTCCAGCGTACGAACCAGTTCGCCGGCCGGCGCTTCGAGTACGCCAACGAGGCTGGATGCAGGGCCCTGCAGGGCACCAACCACCTGGGCGAGCAGTGTCTCCAGTGGCGGCAGGTCGGCCAAGGCCTCGACCTTTTTGGCCCCGATGATTTGACTGCCTACGAGGCCACCCTTGATCGCCAGCGCGCCCGTTTCCTTGGCGAAGTCCAGCAATGCCTTGGTGGGGCTGGCGATGTTTTCCCCGAGCAGCGCGAGGGCCGTCGGCCCCACCAAGTGCTCTTTGGGGACCGGGCGATCAATCGCCTCGAGGGCAATCCGGGTGAGCGTGTTCTTGACAACCTGATAGTCAGCCGCTGTGTCCTGCAACTTAGCTCGCAGCTCTTGCTGATCGGACACTGACAGGCCCCGGAAGTCTGTCAGGATGATGACATCCGTGGTTTCCAACTTCCCTTTCAGGTCCTCAACAAGTTTTTCCTTCTCTTCACGGTTAATAGCCAAGCAATATCACCTCCTTCTGGCTCGACAAAACAGAAACGCCTCCGTGCCAACCGACACGAAGGCGCAACAAGTTGACGATGTCGTTACTATTACTAGATCGTCTAGTTTTCTGTGTTGTTTCTTCGCCTTGGCAGGCTACCCATTAAGCGCTCCTAGTGGAAGCGCACCTGCTGTCTCTGGCGTGTTGTGTAGCTATTCGATTATGGTGACTACCTTGACAAACTCACATTCTACTCAGGATGCTAGTCCTGATACCTCCTGAACGGTTACAAACATTTGTCTAATGTGACATTGTCAAGCTACTCTCTGCACGATTGTTTATGCCGCCGGCCGCAGCGTGAGCGTCTCGGAAAGATCGAGCTTAACGCCCGGCCCCATCGTCGTCGTCAGAACGATGTTGCGGATGAACTGACCCTTGGCGCCGGGTGGTCGGGAACGGACAATCTCGTCTACGAGTGAGCCTAAGTTGTTTAGAAGTTTGTCGTCACCGAAGCTCACTTTGCCGATGGGGATGTGCAAGTTCCCAGCCTTGTCCACGCGGAACTCCAGCCGGCCTTTCTTCATCTCATCGATGATGCGTGGTATGTCTTCGCCGTCCACCACGGTGCCGGCCTTCGGGTTGGGCATCAGGCCTCGCGGGCCAAGAATCTTGCCCAACCGGCCGACGACGCGCATCATGGGCGGCGTGGCCAGCGCGACGTCGAACTCCAGCCAGCCATCCTGGATCTTCTCGGCCATGTCGTCGCTTCCGACGAGGTCTGCGCCGGCATCTTCGGCAATCTTGGCGTCCTCGCCCTCGGCGAACACGAGCACCGTGACCTCGCGGCCGGTCCCGTGCGGCAGCAGAACCGTGCCGCGAACCTGCTGATCCGCGTGGCGTGGGTCAACGCCCAAGCGCATGTGCACTTCGACAGTTTCGTCGAAATCTACGTACGATGCCTTCTTAGCCAACTCCACGGCGTCTGCCGGCCCATAAGTTCTGGTTCGATCGATCAAATTGACCGCTTCAATATAGCGTTTGCCGTGCTTGTTGCGTGCCATTATTCTATTCCTCGACAATGATTCCCATGCTGCGAGCTGTACCCTCGATCATCCGCATCGCGGCCTCGGTGTCCGTAGCGTTGAGGTCCTTCATCTTCATATCTGCGATGTCGTGAACCTGTTGTCGTGACACGGTGCCGACTTTGTTTGCGTTGGGTTCGCCTGATCCCTTTTCGACGCCGGCCGCCTGTTTCAGCAAAGTTGCAGCCGGCGGAGTCTTGGTGATGAAGTTGAAAGATTGGTCCTGGTAGATCGTGATCTCAACCGGAACAACCATGCCTATCTGACTGGCCGTTCGGGCATTGTATTCCTTGCAGAACTGCATAATGTTGACGCCGTGCGGGCCAAGTGCAGTGGCTACGGGCGGCTGCGGGCCGGCTTTGCCGGCCTCAATTTGCAACTTTACAACGGCTTTCACTTTCTGTGGCACTACGATACCTCCACTACGTCGTCTGTTCGGCGAGGTCTCCTGACTGGCGCCGTTTTTTCGCTTCGGCCGGGAGACCATCGGCGATTAAGAGAAGTTTGTGTCTTCTCAATATATGGGGGAACATGTAGGACGATTTGGTAAATCGTCGGGTCGAAATACCATTTCGACCTACATAGCCCCGAAATATTGAGATGATACAGAAGTTTGTTATCCTTTTTCTACCTGTAGAAGATCCAGTTCGACGGGCGTTTCGCGCCCGAAGAATGACACCAGTAGATGAACCTTGCCACGCTCCATGTCGATCTCATCGACGATACCGTGGAAGTCGCTGAATGGTCCATCGACGATTTGCACCCGCTGTCCCTCGCGGAAGCTGACACGCACGGTGGGCTCCTCGGCCTCAATGCGCTTCAGAATACGTTCAACTTCGTCGTCGCGCAGCGGCGTTGGCTTGGATCCGGAGCCGACAAAACTCGTTACGCCTGGCGTGTTGTGCACGAGATACCAGGCGTCTTCGTCCATCGACATCTGGACGAAGACGTAGCCGGGGAAAACGCGGCGTTCTACAACCCGCCGCTGCCCTTCTTTGATGTCGACTTCTTCTTCGACCGGGACCACGACGCGGAAAACGCGATCTTGCCTTCCGGTTGATTCCACGCGGTATTCCAGATTGCGCTTCACCTTGTTCTCGTAACCCGAGTAGGTGTGCACAACATACCACGCGGCGCCTTCCGGGATCTCCTCGGGTGGGACTAGCCCCTCGCCTGCCGCCTCATCCTCGGGCTCGGCATCCTCGGGTAAATCTGGGGGACCCTCAGCTTCCGGCTCAGCCTCTTCAAGCAAGTCTGCGCTGTCGTCCGCTTCGTCCTCGGTTTCATTGATGGCTTCTTCGACGGACGTCTCTTCACTTGTATCTGATTCACCTTCGAGGATTGCTGCCTCAAGCTCCGGCTCGGGAGATCCTGTCTCTTCTTCTGGAGACCCATCCTCGACGAGGACATCTTCCTGTGCCATGAACTCCCCTACCGAATGATCAACTCGAAAGCTTGGGCAAAGACAAAGTCAAGTATACCGAGGAATGCGCTCATTCCTATGGTCACGATGAGGACGATGATGGTTAGATTGATTGTCTCTTCCCGCGTCGGCCATACAACCTTCCGCAGCTCAGAGCGTGTCGCCTTCACGTAGCGCACAATTCGATTTTCTTGGTCTTTGCGCGACACTTTTGCTGCCTTAGCCACAATAGCTCTCCTATTCCTGTCCGCCATACGGCGGGAATGAGTTTACAAAATGAGCTTACAATATGAGACACCGCACGAAGCGGTGTCTCAACATCTCATGTCAGAATGGAACAAGGGGGCTGGACGCCGGGCATCCCTCGCTCATTTGGTTTCTTTGTGCAACGTGTGCGAGCGACACCGAGGGCAGAACTTGTTTAGTTCCAGTCGATGCTGATCGTTGCGTCGATTCTTCTGTGTCGTGTAGTTACGCTCTTGACACTCCGTGCAGGCGAGCGTTATGATGATGCGCGGACCTTTCTTCGCCATCGTTTTACTCCAAGACTTCGGTGAGCACGCCGGCACCAACGGTGCGACCGCCCTCACGAATAGCGAAGCGCGAGCCCTGCTCCAATGCCACTGGCACGATCAGCTCCACCTTCAAGTTCACATTGTCTCCAGGCATCACCATCTCCACACCCTCCGGCAGGCTCACCGTGCCCGTCACGTCCATCGTCCGGATGTAGAACTGTGGCCGATACCCGTCGAAGAACGGCGTGTGCCGGCCGCCCTCCTCCTTCTTCAACACGTACACCTCGCCCATGAACGTCGTGTGCGGCGTGATCGATCCCGGCTTCGCCAGCACCTGCCCGCGTTCCACATCTTCGCGGTCGATGCCCCGCAGCAGCACGCCGAGGTTGTCCCCGGCCTGCCCCTCGTCCAGCGTCTTACGGAACATCTCCACGCCCGTTACCACCGTCGTGTCGATGTCGTCCTTCAACCCCACAATCTCGACCTCTTCGCCGACCGTCACCACACCGCGGTCCACGCGCCCCGTCACCACCGTGCCGCGGCCCTTGATGCTGAACACATCCTCCACCGGCATCAGGAACGGCCGATCGATCTCCCGATCTGGCTCCGGTATGTACTCGTCGATCACCCGCAATAGCTCCCAGATCGGCTCATACTCCGGCGCGTCCAGGTCCGTCGACTCGCTCTCCAACGCCTCCAGAGCGCTCCCCTGCACGATGGGTATCTCATCCCCGGGGAACTGGTAGCTGTCCAGCAGCTCGCGCAGCTCCAGCTCCACCAGCTCCAACAGCTCCGGATCGTCCATCTGGTCCGTCTTGTTCATGAACACCACCAGCGCCGGCACCTCCACCTGCCGCGCCAACAGCACGTGCTCGCGCGTCTGTGGCATCGGTCCATCGGGCGCCGCCACCACCAGGATGGCACCATCCATCTGGGCCGCGCCGGTGATCATGTTCTTGATGTAGTCCGCGTGGCCCGGGCAGTCCACGTGGGCGTAGTGGCGATTGTCCGTCTCGTACTCCAGGTGCGAGATGGAAATCGTCAGGCCGCGCTCCTTCTCCTCGGGCGCGTTATCAATCTGGTCATAGGCGAAATGCTCCGCCATGCCCTTGAAGGACAGGACCTTGGTCATAGCCGCCGTGAGCGTCGTCTTGCCGTGGTCAACGTGACCGATGGTCCCCACGTTCACGTGCGGCTTCGTGCGTACAAATTTCTCCTTGGCCACCCCAGTGTTCTCCTTTCTTCGTCACAGAAAAATCCGGGATCTCAGTACCTATTGTTTGGTCTGACCAAAATCTGTTGGCTAAATGTTGGCTAAATGTTGGCAAATGGTAGCGACCTTAATCGCCAGGAACAGCTAAAGACTTCACTACCAACAAGTCTTGGCCACACTCTATCATTTGCGTATCTGCGTGATTGAAAGTGGAAAGTGCCAACACAGGTCCGGATCAACGACCTCGCGCGATCAGTTCGTCGGCCAGCTTCCCCGGCACCTGCCCATAGTGTGAGAACTCCATGGTCGACGTGCCACGACCCTGGGTCATCGACCGGAGATCTGTCACATAGCCGAACATTTCCCCCAATGGGACAGTGGCTTTGACAGCTTGGGAACCTTCACCCCGCGGCTCCATGCCCCCAATGCGAGCCCGTCGCGCATTCAGGTCTCCGATGATGTCACCAGTGTACTCATCCGGTGTAACAACTTCTAGTTTCATGACCGGTTCTAATAACACCGGCTTGGCTCCTCGCACACCGTCTCGGAAAGCCATCGAGCCGGCAATCTTGAACGCCATCTCACTAGAGTCGACTTCGTGGTACGAGCCATCGACGAGACGAGCCTTAATATCTACCACGGGATAACCGGCCAGCACGCCGCTGTCCATGGATTCCCGCACCCCCTTCTCGACGGACGAAATAAACTCTCTTGGAATAGCACCCCGGACGATGGCATCTTCGAACTCGAAGCCCTCGCCTGGTTCGTTAGGCTCAAGCTGAATAACCGTGTGACCATACTGGCCGCGACCGCCTGTCTGTCGCACAAAACGCCCCTCCGCCTCCACCGGCCGGGTGATCGTCTCGCGGTACGCCACCTGCGGTTTACCAACGTTCGCCCACACCTTGAATTCGCGCATCATCCGGTCGACGAGAACCTCAAGGTGCAACTCCCCCATGCCAGAGATCAACGTCTGACCCGTCTCATCATCCGTGCGAACCTGAAACGTTGGATCCTCTTCGGCCAGCTTTTGAAGGGCTATACTCAGCTTATCTTGGTCCGCCTTGGTCCTCGGCTCGACGGCTACCGAGATCACAGGCGCGGGGAACGTGATAGACTCCAACAAGATTGGGTGACCGGCATCGGCCAACGTATCACCCGTAAATGTATTCTTGGGTCCCACGACCGCTGCAATATCGCCGGCATACACCGCATCGAGATCCTCGCGGTGGTTAGCATGCATGCGCAGTAGCCGGCCAATGCGCTCTTTTCTATCCTGGGTTACATTCCGAACTCGCGTCCCAGTTTCGGCCTTACCTGAGTAGACCCGGACGTAAGCCAAACGGCCAACATAGGGGTCCGTCACGATCTTGAACGCCAGCGCCGCAAACGGGGCATCCTCATCCGCCGGCCGCGTCTCGAGCTCGCCAGTCTCAGGATTCTCGCCCTTCATCGACGGGACCTCCAACGGCGACGGCAGATAGTCGACAACAGCATTCAACAAGGGCTGCACCCCCTTGTTCTTCAGCGCACTGCCACACAGAACCGGCACCAGTTCATTGCTGACTGTCGCACGCCGAAGCGCCGCACGCAACTCCTCGACCGTAATCTCTTCACCTTCAAGAAACTTCCGCGTCAAGTCATCGTCTGTCTCAGCGATGCGCTCAACTAGTACCTCGCGCCGCTCAGCAACTTCACCCAGCAACTCGTCTGGCACAGCACGCACCTGACGATCAATCCCCTCTTCATCTAGGTAGAAGATGGCTTCCTGCGTCAGGAGATCCACCATACCCTGAAAGTCTTCTTCGGAGCCGATGGGGACCTGTACCGCCACTGGCGTCGCCTTCAGACGCTCACGGATCATATCAATAGTACGCCAGTAGCTCGCTCCGACACGGTCCATCTTGTTCACGAAGCAAACCCGAGGGACACCGAAACGGTCAGCCTGGCGCCACACGGTCTCCGACTGTGGTTCGACGCCGGCCACCGCATCGAAGGCGACAACACCGCCGTCTAAGACACGCAGGCTACGCTGAACCTCCACAGTGAAATCGATATGCCCCGGCGTGTCGATGATGTTGATCTGATGGTCCCGCCAGAAACAGGTCGTAGCAGCAGCCGTGATCGTAATACCGCGCTCACGCTCCTGGGCCATCCAGTCCATGACCGCCGTGCCCTCATGCACCTCACCGATCTTGTACGTCTTGCCGGTGTAGTAGAGGATACGCTCTGTAGTTGTCGTCTTGCCCGCATCAATGTGGGCAATAATCCCAATGTTGCGGGTCACGTCCAACGGATATGCTCTCGTCATGTCAGTCTAAGCAACCAATTTTCTTCCACCACATCTGAACGTCTGCTGGCACACCGAAAACGCCCAACAGTGCGGGCGTTTCGGGCACAACGGAAGCCAAGAACCTAGTTCTCCACTCTGGGAGTATTCCAGGCCTTGACAGTCAGTTGCTGCCAGCGATACTGATGCTGCCAGCGATACTGATGCTACCAGCGATACTGAGCAAAAGCCTTGTTAGATTCTGCCATGCGGTGTACGTCTTCCTTGCGCTTGATCGTGGCCCCTGTGCTGTTGGCAGCATCCATCAATTCGCCGGCCAGTTTATCGACCATGGATTCATCTGTGCGGCTGCGGGCCGCCTGAATCAACCAGCGCATAGCCAAGCTCTCACGCCGCTCTGGACGGATCTCGACTGGGATCTGATATGTCGAACCGCCCACACGCCTCGGCTTCACCTCAAGTAGAGGTGTTGCATTGTCCAGGGCCTGCTCGAAGACCTCTATGGGGTCCTTCTCCAGGCGCTCCTCTATTCGCCCCATCGCAGAGTAGAAGAGGCGCTCAGCCAGGCTCTTCTTGCCGCCCATCATCAACTTGTTGACGAACCGCGCCACCTTGACGCTATCATAGTTTGGATCAGCTTCTATCTCCCGTCGGGGAGCTCGTCCACGTCTAGGCATTCTCCACTCCTCGTGCTGTCAACGCAAAAACAATCCCTCTGAGTTTGGGCGACCGTCACCAGAATCAGACAATAGGACGTAGAGAAAAACGCCCACTCTCAGGGGGATCGGTAGGTTATTAGCGCAACTGGGCAACGCCCAAGCTGAGCATGTGGTCATTTTTGACTATCAAGTTCGGAAAAATCCTAGTAAAAGTCACCGGCTTGGACAGCCACAAATGATTACTGAGGGTGCAGGGGAAAGCTCTGCTGTACCTTCTCGCCCCATGCCCCCAGCCCCCATGCACCGGGGCGCCGCCCACGATTACTTGGGCTTCTTTGTACCGTACTTGGAACGTCCGCGCTGCCGGCCCTCAACACCCATCGAGTCCAACGCACCTCGAACCACGTGGTACCGCACGCCGGGCAGATCCTTCACGCGCCCTCCGCGTATGAGTACCGTCGAGTGCTCCTGCAAGGTATGCCCCTCACCAGGAATGTACGCCGTAACTTCCATACCATTGGTCAACCGAACACGGGCAATTTTCCGTAGGGCCGAGTTCGGCTTCTTTGGCGTTGTCGTACGCACCTGCGTACATACGCCCCGCTTCTGCGGGGCACCCGACGTTTCCTTGAGCCTGCCTTTCTGCGCGTTGTAGATGTAGCGCAGCGCGGGCGCCTTGCTTTTCTTCTTTTGCTTCTTGCGTCCTTTTCGGACCAACTGGTTAATGGTCGGCAAAGCCGATTCCTCCTGAAAAAAGATTCCGTCTTAGTCTACACTACAGACGAAAATGAGTTGTTACTCGTGCCAACCCACGAAAAGAAATTATACAGGATCGAGCCTCCGCTGTCAAACGCGACTAATCTGCCGAGCGTGATAACGGCGCGGTGGACGGCGTCCACCGCGCC
>JAANWY010000384.1 GCA_018263655.1 Anaerolineales bacterium
GTAGCCGATGCCCACATCATCTTTGCCAGCGGCGCCGGATTGGGGGCGTTTCTAGACGAGATGATCAAGAATGCCGTCGGCGATGCGCCCGTCGGCGATGCGCCCGTCGGCGATGCGCCCGTCGGCGATGCGCCCGTCGTCCACGTGTCACGCGGCATCGAGTTTCTCGAGGCTGGAAACTCCGATGACGGCCAGACTGAGCCGGCTGAAGAGCCAGGCCATGAAGATGAGCACGGGGAGGTCGATCCTCACACATGGTTTGACCCGAACAATGTGATCATCTGGACAGACAATATCGAGCAAGCGTTGAGCGCGCTGGATCCGGCCAACACCGTCGCCTACGAGGCCAACGCACAGACCTACAAACGGAAGCTGGAAGAGCTGGATGCGTGGATTCGAGAGCAGGTGGCCCAGATTCCTGCGGAAAACCGAATGCTCGTCACTGACCATCATGTCTTGAGCTACTTCGCCGACGAGTACGGGTTTGAACAAGTCGGGGCGGTCATTGGAGCCTTCAGCACCATCGCTGAACCCTCAGCACGCGAACTTGCGGCGTTGGAAGACCGTATTCGGCAGCACGGCGTGCCGGCGGTGTTCGTCAGCAGCACGGTCAACCCGAAGGTTGCTGCAAGAGTCGCCCAGGACACTGGAATCGAACTGGCGCCACTTTACACTGGTTCGCTGAGTAAACCGTCTGGTGATGCGAGTACCTATCTCGACTTCATGCGGTATAACGTGAGAGCCATTGTGTCCGCGCTGAGATGAGCAATTTCACACATCGTCTTGCTGCTGTGGCCGGTCTCCTGACCGAGCCACGGCGGTGTCACAGTTACTATCCAATTTCTCAGATCAGGAGCGGTTAGAAGGCGAGGGAATTGCGTGATGGCACGACTTAGATGGAAAACGACTGACCACGATGTCACCGCCCCCACGGTAGAGCTCGACCAGGTGTCACTCAACTACAACGGCAAGGCTGTCTTGGAAGATGTCTCTTTTAGGATCGAGCCTGGACAGCGAGTGGCCGTAGTCGGACCCAACGGGGCTGGCAAGAGCACGTTGTTCAAGATCATCGCCGGCATCCTCCGAGCGTCAGCCGGCGACGTCCACGTGTATGGCCGTGGGCCAGGCGGCCACATCTGCATCGCCTACGTGCCCCAGCGGAGCGAGATCGACTGGACGTTCCCGGCAACGGTGGCAGATGTGGTGATGATGGGACGGATCGGCAAAATCGGTCTGTTCCACCGGCCCAGTCGCGAGGACTGGAACTTGGTCCACAGCAGTCTGGGCCAGGTCGGAATGGGGCATCTGGCCGATCAGCAAATCGGCGAACTGTCGGGCGGACAACAGCAGCGGGTGTTCATCGCCCGGGCGCTGGCCCAAGAGGCGGAGTTGCTGTTGATGGACGAACCGTTCACCGGACTCGACGCACCGAGCCAAGAGACAATCGCTGAGATTGTGGGCGGCATGCAGAGACATGGCGTCACGGTGATGGTCGCAACGCACGATCTGAACCTGGCTGCGGAGGAATTCGAACGGGTGATGTTGTTAAACCGCCGTGTCGTGGTGTTCGGTCGCCCGGATCAGGTGCTCACGTCCCAGGCTCTGGTCCAGGCCTACGGCGGCCACATGCACGTCTTGCCGGCCGACGAGGGCGATGTGGTTCTGGCCGACACCTGTTGCGGCGGTGGAGGGGAAGAGCGATGAGTGCAGTAGCAACCTGGATAGCGGACCCGCTCGGCTATCCCTTCATGGTGCGCGGGCTGGCGGCAGCCTTGATGGTGGGCATCGTCTGCTCAGTGCTGGGTACCTATATCGTCCTGCGAGGCATGGCTTTCTTCGGTTTTGCACTATCCCACGCCATTCTGCCGGGTGTCGTCATCGCCTATCTGATCGGTTGGCCGTTGGTCGTTGGGGCGCTGGTTGTCGGCGTGCTGACAGCACTGGGGATTGGAACGCTCAGCACCCAGGGGCAGCTCAAGGAAGACACGGCCATCGGCTTGATCTTTTCCGGGGCGTTTGCTCTTGGCGTGGCTCTACTCTCCACCGTCAGAAGCTACAGCACCGACCTGGCCCACTTCTTGTTCGGTAACGTGCTGGGGGTATCGAGCGCTGACCTGTGGTTGACGGCCGGCCTAGGGGCGTTGGTAGTCGGGACCATCATCGCCTTTTACAAAGAATTCCTGGTTCTGTCATTCGATCCGATCCTGGCCGAAACGCTGCGGCTACCCTCGACGGTCCTGCGCCATCTGCTGCTGGTGCTGATCGCGCTGACCATCGTCGTCTCGTTGCAGACGGTCGGCGTGTCGCTGATGGTGGCGATGCTGGTGACGCCGGCGGCCTCGGCGCGCTTGCTGACCCAGCGCCTGCCGACGATGATGGTGATTTCAGCGGTGATCGGTGCCGTGTCTGGGGTGGCGGGGCTGTATCTGTCGTACTATTGGAACGTGGCGTCGGGGCCGGCCATCGTGCTGGTGGCGACGGCCATTTTTGGGCTGACGTTTTTGTTTGGCCCACGCCAGGGGGTCGTGTGGCGTTGGTGGCGAACACTGCAGCCTCAAGCTGCGCAGGGTGAAGAGGCGCAGGCCCTCCAGCGCGGTCGCGTTCGATAATCCACCGCTCACTCCACCTCGATCAGCACCACCGAGTCGTTGAAGTCCTCATCCGCCCAGTCCTCCCACTCCAGCAGCCAACTGTCGCTGTCTTGCCGCGTGATCCGTGCCCACCCTGGGTCCGTGGCATCGATCCATCCAAATTGCCCTGAGATTGCTACCGTGGTAAAATTGGCTCGTCAACGTTCTGCTGCACAAAAGTAGGAAGAATGAGGTGACAGACATGTTGGTTAGTATTCGTGGCGTATATCGTCAAGGAAAAGTCGAACTTCTCGAAGAAGTCCCCGATGCCGAAGGAACGGAAGTCGTGGTTACCTTCCTCAAACCAATGGAGACAGGCGTAGACCTGGCTGAACGCGGCATCTCTCCAGAGATGGCGGCTGACCTTCGACAACGGTTGCTGCCTTTTGAAGAAGACTGGAATGCACCTGGCATGGAGGCGTACGATGAGCTATAGCCGAGGCGACGTTGTCCTTGTGCTGTTCCCACATTCTGACCTTCGAACAGCCAAGAAGCGCCCCGCCTTGGTGGTGCAAGCCGACAATCTAAACACCGGCTTGGACCAACTCATCGTGGCTATGATCACCAGTAATCTTCAACGGCGTGGACATCCCAGCCGGCACTTCATCAGTATGAACACTACAGAAGGGCAACAGAGCGGCCTGTTGATGGACTCGGTGGTGATGACCGATAATTTGGCCACTGTGTTCACGGCGGCTGCCGACACCAAGCTGGGCGACTTGCCCAACATGACGCCCGTAGACGAGGCCCTCAAGACGACGCTGGACCTACAGTAGAACCGTCCGCCGAGAATTGCTGGCCCCGCTTACGAGCAACCACACTCTATCACGGCTGCCGAACTACCGACGCACAGCCCCTGTACCCAAGCCGCTCCTCACAAGGACAAGTGCAGTTGCGATTCCTTTCAAAAGGTCTGGGGATGATTTTGGTCGGTAATGCTTCCCTACCGCACGCTGACCTCGACGGGGACGCTTCCGCTTGCCTCGAACTGCAAGGTGATCTCGAAGCGGTCGCCGGCACTCAAATCCTGTTTTAAGCCGATAAGCATGACGTGCAAGCCGCCAGGCTCAAACGTCACCCGACCGCCGGCCGGCACCTCCACGCTCGACACCGGCTGCATCCGCATTACGTCGTTCTCCATCGTCGTCTCGTGCAACTCGACGGCCTCGGCGATCTCGCTTTGGGCGCCCAGCAGCGAGTCGGCTGCGCCGCCCTCGTTCGTGACGGTCACGTAAACGGCGCCGGTCCCGCCGGCGGTGGCCGGCCGCGACCAGGCACCTTCGACGTGGATTTGGGGTGTTGCCGGCGACGACGGCCCGCAAGCCACCAGGCCGCCAAAGATCGCCACAAGTGAGAGTATCAGGAGAGTGCGCTGCATCGTTTTGAGTGCTCCTACATCAGACCCTAAGGGTTTTCCAAAGGCTCTGACACGAACGTTCAACTTCGCAAGACGAACTCAACTGCATTTGTTCCACACTGTCGAAAACCCTTAGGGTCTAGCCGCCGGCCATGAACGTCCCCCGCATCTCCATCGGCTGAGAGAGGAGCCACATACTGGCCGCCCCAATCAGCATGACGAGCACCAGCCAGGGCAGCGCAGCGCGCAACGCCAGCCGGCGGTCAGGGTATCTTCGTTGCGCAATCTGCAAGCCAGCGACCAGCGAGCCGAGAATGCCGGCATACAGGAAAAGCATCTCGATGGGCAAAATCCAGGCTGACGGAACCAGCGACCCCAGGCCCCAGCGCGGTTCGCCTAGCCACGACACGCCGAAATCGCGCAGGAAATCTTGGGTCACGGGTACGATGGTCAGCGCACCGGTGAGGAAGTGGAAGATGTAGTGGGCGGTCCACATGCCGAAGCTGACGGGCACTAGCGCGAATGCGTAGCGCGTGCCGATCTGGAGTAGGCTCTCGCAGGAGCTGGATAGACGCCGGCTCAGCGCGCTCGTTGCTGCCAGCAGCCCCAGCGGCAAGAGCACCATGCCCGTCACGAACACCAGCGTCAGCACGACGGCCTCGGAACCGGTGCCCAGCGCCTCGGCCAGCCGGCGCTGCAAGGCGTAGACCGGCGGCACCATGCCGAAAGCGTTGATCAGCGCGCCGAACGTAAGCACCACGATCAGCGCTGCCAGGTCCGGCCGCAGGTCGAAACGACCGAGGCCAGACCGCGTTTGCGACACATTCCATAGTTCCTGAGCTGGCCGGCGCGCCACCAGACCGACGTTGTCGTACGGGCAAGCGTGGACGCAGTCGAGGCAGAAGGTGCAGTCCATGTTGCCCACTTTCCGTTCCTGGAACAGCCACAGCTCGCAGCCTGGGATGTCGTCGCGCCCCTGAATGCAGTCCTTGGTTTGGCAAGCGGCACAGCGGTCGTGGTCGCGCACCTTGATCTCCAGCGGCGAGTTCATCGCGTGGACCAGGTTGAACTGTCCCAGCGGACAGACATATTTGCAGAAGGCGGCCCCCTGGAAAACCGTGTCGATGACGAAGGCAGCGAGAAAGTAGCCGGCGGCGATCCAGGCGGTCCACAGCGGGCTGGCCCAGAAGTCGAAGTACTCGTAGGCCCAGAAGAAGAGGAGCAGCAGTGCCACGGCCAGCCACTTGCTGCGCAGCCACCTGGGCCAGGGCCGGCCGGCACCACCACGGCGCAGCGCGCGCGCCAGGTGCTTGCCGATTTTGCGCGGCAGCATGAAGGGACACGCCATGCAGAAGAGGTTGCCGGCCACCAGCAGAACCAGCACCACCAACCCGCGATAGTGAATCCACGCCGTGGTCGTGGCGATGTTCTTTGGTGCGAGCTGCGGTCCGACGAAGCCGTCGAACACGATCAGTGCCGCGAGCAGTAGGAGCGGGATTTGCATGGCGGTGCGTGAGTGCTTCCACTTCAGGAAGCGCCCGAGGAGCGACCACGTTAGCAGATTCGAGGCCTGCACGGATGGCTTTTCGACGGGCGACTGGAGGGCGTCAGTTGCCACCGCCGGCTCCCGCGACACTTTGCAGATCGAACGTCTGCTCCATCGTCCGCCCATCCGGCAGCGTGGCACGCACGATGATGAACCATTCGCCGGCCATGGTGAACTCGAAGTCCTGCGTCACGTAGCGTCCGTCGTCTCCGCCGGTGGCTTCAGCGATGACGGGCACCATGCCGGCGTGGCTCATGTTGCCCTCGACCTCGACTGCGGCGTTCTCGATAGGCTTGTCGTTGGCATCCCGCAACATGACTGTCACCTGCGCTGGCCCCACTTCCAACGGCTGCGGCGACACTTCGACGTCGACTTGAACGTCGCCGGAGTTGGTCTCGCTGCGACGGTCGCAGCCGGCAACGAACAAGACCCCCAACAACATCACCACGAGCAGACCTGTCGTTCTCCAGAGCCGCATTCGGCTAGCTCCGCTTGAGCAACTCGCGGATGTCGTGCACGATGGCTTCGTGGTCCGTTCCGAAGGAGTACGTCAGACGCAAATTGCCATCGGGATCGATCAGGTAAACGGCTGAGCTGTGGTCCATCAGGTAGCCGGCGGCGCTGTCTTCCGCCTCTGCCCGCTTCCGATACACGCCGTAATCCTGCCACACCGATTCAAGCGTGCTGAAATCGCCCGTCAAGCCGATGAAGGACGGGTCGAAAACTCGCAAGTGTTGCTTGAGCCGCTCTGGGGTGTCGCGCTCCGGATCCACGGTGACGAAGACGAAATCCACACGTTCGACCTCGGCACCCAGGGCGTCGTGGACCTTTTTGAACTCGGCCAGCGTGGTGGGACAGACGTCGGGGCAATATGTGTAGCCGAAGAACACCAAGACGGCGTCGCCGCGCTGATCGCTCAGGTGGTAGGTGGTGTTGTCCTGGGTTGTCAGCGTGAAGTCGGGCGCCGGCTGTATCGGCTCCAGAGCAGTGCCCCGGAAGCTGGATTTGCTGGCCGGCAGCAAGGAGCAGCCGGCTGCCACCAGCGCTAGGAGCAGCACGGTAAGTGGTATTGCGCGAGCGAATCTCTTCACATGTAGTTCCTTCTGCATGGAATGTTTAGAGTCTGTGTAACTACTCAGGCTATTGCCCGGCTACCGCGCTCGTAGTTGAGAAATGCGGAAAAGATAGGGGTGTGGAGGGCGGCCGCCCTCCACACCCCTATCTTTTCCGGTCTCTTCTTGTGTAGGCACGATAATTATAGACCTGCCCACTCCAGACACCAAGTCAAAATCAGGTCAGAATTCGGTGCCGGAGAAGGGAACCACTTGACAGCATGCAGATAGTAGTTTATAATAGAACTACTAAATAGTGGTTTGGTGACTAACTACTAAATGCGTGGTGAATCAAGACAAATGAGCTTACTCGAAGATTTGACGGATATCGGCTTCACGGAATATGAAGCCAAGGTGTACCTGGCGCTGCTGCGCGAGAATCCGGCCACCGGCTATCACCTCAGTAAGGAGGCCGGCATCCCACGCTCTATGGTCTACGAGGCGCTGGGCCGGTTAGATGTCCGCGGCGCCGTACTCAAGTCGGCGGAGGATAAAGCGACGCTGTATCGCCCGCTGCCGCCGGATGCGCTGCTCGACCGCTACCGCCAGGAGCACCGGCGTTTGATGCACAATCTGCGCAGTGGGCTGCGTCAGCTCTACGTCGCTCAGGACGAGGACCTGCTCTGGACGACGACGGGGCGAGAGGCCGTGCTGGCGTACGCCGGCCAGATGATTCGAGGTACAGAATCTGAGCTAATGCTCGTACTTGCCGATCCAGATCTGGAGTCACTGCGCGAGGGCGTTGTCGCAGCTGCTGACAGGGACGTCACTGTCAGCGCCCTGCTGACAGGCGAAGGTGAGCTGTCATGCGCGCAGGCGGCTCGACATCCGCCGATGGAGAGCGAACTCCACGAGCTAACGGATAGTTTGGTGATTGTCGCCGACGGCCGCGAGGCGTTGATCGGCAGCACAGATTTGGAAATGACGGCGACTATCACACGCAATCGCAATCTAGTATTGATTGCCCACCAGTTCGTGTGGATGGAGCTGTTCGCGCAGCGCATTTTCGCTCGACTCGGCCCTGATCTGCTCGAGCGGCTGGACCCGGAAGATCGGCGGGTTTTCGAGGGTTTTGCACCAGTGACCAAGGAAGAAGAGGGTGTTTGAAATGACTCCATCGCTATGGGAGGCTTTTATAGCGGCCACAATCACGATGTTGGCGACGGGTCTCGGTGGCCTACCTTTCGTGTTCGTGCGTAAGTTTCCGGAACGCCTAGCCCGGCTGGGTTGGGCGTTGGCCGGCGGCATGATGCTTGCGGCGTCCGTGTTCAACTTGATCATTCCCGGCGTCGAGGACGGCGGCATCACTAGCGTCGCCATTGGCGTCTTCGCCGGCACGTTGCTCTTCGGGATTGCCTCGGAGCGGCTGGACCACCAAGATTTCCACATGGAGGGGCTCACGGACGCCGGCGCCAAGCGCATTCTGCTGATTCTCGGCACCATGTTCATCCACAGCTTTCCCGAAGGGCTAGCCGTCGGGGTGGCCTACGGCTCGGGTGAGGTTGGTTTGGGCGTGATCATGGCCATTGCCATCTCTATCCACAACATCCCCGAGGGTATCGCGATCTCGCTGCCGCTGCGCGCCGAGGGCGTGAGTGGCTGGAAGTGNGTGGGCTGGTCAATTTTCTCCAGCTTGCCGCAGCCCCTCGCGGCGGTGCCGGCCTACCTGGCGGTGGTCGCGTTCCGTCCGGTGCTGCCCTTCGCCTTTGGGCTGGCGGCCGGCGCCATGATCTTCCTCGTCTTGAGTGAGATGATCCCCGAAAGTCGGGCCGATGCGACGCAACGCCTGTCGAGTGCAATGGCGGGGATGGCCGGCTTCCTATTGATGATGATGTTGCAGAACGTCCTGGTCGTCTGAAGGTAACCGTTCAAGTAGTGGGGACCCTTGCGAAGGTTTGCTGATCGCATTCGGGTTGAGGTGCCCCTCGCCAGTCGAGAACCGGCCTCTTGCCACGGCTACTCCCAACCTTCGCAAGGGTGGCTGAACGCTTACGTCTGAAGTATCGGTGAGGGTTACATGGACGCCTACGCCTGGTCTCTCAAGAGAGGGGCAAGTCCAGATCGCGGCGGATTTGATTGACGTCAAACCACGGTTCGCCGGCTTCGCGGCGTTTCTCCTCAGTATACTCAATCGACTTCAATATCTCAACGACCTGAGCGCGCCCCTCTGGGTCCCGAACTGCTTCGCGAGGCGTCTTCCCGCCCAAGGCTGGGATAGGCTTGTCTACCCACTGCTTGTACTGTTCCTCAAAGATCTCTTTCACCAGCGCCTCGGCTTCGGCGGGAGGAATGGTCTCCCGAACGGGTGGTTCTTCAGGCTCACTAGCCAGGAAGTCGTCCATGGACTCGGTCTTGTCACGGCGATGCCTGATCAGGCGCCCCAACACAGTCTCCAACAGCTCCTTGCCGGCCTCCAGGCGTGCGCGCGACATGCAGCTTAGTTCTAATCGGTTCTGCCATGAGGTCACATCCCCCAAGGATCGATACCGTGGCCCGCCGGGCCCTGGTGTCCATTGAGCGGCCTGCAGTTCCAAGGCCTCGCTCTCGGGCTTGGGCTGTTCGGGGACGTGGGAGCGACCGCGGAGGAGCCAGTTGAAGTGCAGCGCGTCCGCGTCTTCCGCCGAGGGGCCGGCATAGTGAAACTCCTCAGTCTGCTCCAACTGTTCAAACACCGCCTCGCTGTCGGCTACATCGTAGTACGCGGTGGACGGCTCGATTTCATGCCCCTCTGACGTAATCACCACTGGTCGCTCCGTCGCAATGCGTCGCATGGCGTGGTATATGTCTACACCATGTTGCTGATAGAATTCATCCAGGGTTGCATCCGGATGCTGTGCTTTGAAGTCAGCCAACAACTGGCGACTGTAGGCGAGCACAGCCTCCTTTCTTGCAGGCGGCAACGGGATACCGGCGCCCGTGAAATGGAGACGGTCGGTGTACAGAGGCCGTGCCAGGAAGATCTGCCACCGCGTCAGGCTGCGTGAAGCAGAGCGGTCGTGCACTTCCAATGTCTCGCCACTAAGCAAATCTTCAACCAATACACCTGTTCCAGGCATAACCTTTTGCACTTCGAAGAGGCGATAGCGGTTCCATTGCCTCCACTTCTCCAGGAGCTCCTGTTCCATCTTGGACAGCCTGGGACCTACCTTGCGCGCAAAGCTATCGATGATCGTCTCACCCGAACTGGTGACGTAGTCGAAGAAATACCACTCCTGAAACCCAGGCAGCTCCGTCTCATCTATTGACAGGGTGCGGGATTCCAGAACTTCCTGGCCGAAGTACCGAGCCAAGCCTCGCTCGAAGTCTTCACGGAACCGCCCTTGGTGGGCGAACCCCTGAATCTCATCCTGCAGTCGGCGTTCAGCTTCATCGATGGTCTCCGGTGGTTGCCGGCGATCCGATCCGCGACGAGGCCGACGTCGTCTCCGCTTCCCACGTTTTCGTTTCCGGTCCTTGCTCATGATCCAATAGCACCTCATCCGGTGAATAGTGCACCTTCAATTGTAAGCAAATGATATGGTCGATTACTGAAGAGGTCAAGCCATCACCCCTGGTGTTTCCTCAATGAGTCCAATGTCAAGTAGAGGCAAGGCCGAACTCTTAAGACCTGTCTGCCCACGCACAGGCAGGCCTGAAACAAGTTTCAGCCTCCTGGACGCTCGAACTTGCGACGTCCTGAGTCTGTCGAAGGGTTCGAGGTACGCGCAGCTCACACGTGAAACAACTTGACATCCAAGTTATGGGTAAACGCCAGATCACCCCTGGTGTTTCCTCAATGAGTCCAATGTCCCAGCAGCTGAGCCGAATAACGTAGCGAGCATCCGCCGGTCGAGTAACGTATCGAGTAAGCGTTCAGGGGGTAACCCACGGAGCATCCCTTCGACAGGCCCTTCGACAGGCTCAGGACGCCGCTCAGGACGCCGCCTGAGTAGACGAGGCGAAGCCGAGGTCATATCGAGGCGACGTCCTGAGTTCATCGAAGGGGGTGCGGCTTGTGCGAAGAACCGTCGCAAGCCCGCACCCCTCGATACGCGCTCGACATTGTTTCGCGCTACTCGGGAAGCACCACTAGATAGCGCTCGCGCCACCTTGAACTCTGAGCCAGGAGGAGGTAAACGGCTAGCGTCTGGGCCAAATGCACCAGGTCATCCAAGTGAGCACGAGGGGTATCAGCGAAATGGGAGTAGGCCCCGGGGTAGCCTATTAGAGCCACATTGGGCGTAGCCAGGACAGCCGACACGTCATCACTGCGGCTCACGTAGCCCGTATTCTCTCCTAGTCGAATGCCGTGGGTGGTTAGATACCGTACCAGTTCCCGCTGGAAGGTCAGCAGCTGCGGTGGTGTCACGACGCCTTTGGCATTGCTGGCGAAGCCGGCGAAGAGGGCGCCTTGACCGAAGCGTAGCGTGGCTAAATTGCCTGCGGCCAAGTCGGTGACTTCTTCGTGAAGGTCTGTGATTGTTATCAAATCGGGCAGCATCTCCGGGGTAACTCGACTCAACAACCGGGTGCTTCCCCGAGCGAAGGCGCGGTTACCGATGCCTACGACACCCTCCTCCTCGTCGGTGAGGACAACCAGGGCTTCGGCTGGATAATGGGAAAGAACCAACGCGCTCAACACGAGAGCCGTGCAACCGAAGGCATCGTCTATTGTACCGTAGACCATGCCACTCTCTTGATCCCACTCTGCTTCGCTAGCGTATACCACGCGCGTGGCCGGCGGTAGGTCCGCCGCATCCGTCTCGAAGTAAAGTGTCCGCCCACCATCTTCGGTGAGTAGCCAGCCCTGGGCGATTTCTTCCATGGCGCCCGTGTCTGGTGCAAAGGCCAGGCCTAATGCCTCTCGCCGTGCTCTCTCCGGTAGTCGGGTTACACAATAGGGCGTCACACGATAGCGCCGGCCCTCCCGCTCTCCCGTAAGGAAACTGATGATGTCCAGGTGAGCCATGGACCACACAGGCTTGCGCCGTTTCGAACCCAGCTCTAAGGTCACGTTGCCGGTTGCCAGGTAGTTCCGGTGAAAAGTCAGGTTGGCATCACACAGGTCCTGGCTTCGGGCTTCTTGCACCAGACGTTCAATGACAGGCCCTCGGGTATAGCGCACTGTCAAGGTGGGGGCGTAGGTGTCGGCGATGCGTTTGAAGAAAGCAAAGGCTCGTTCGGGGGTGATGATCTTGTCCAGACGGTCAAAGAGGCCTGTATAGCGGTCTAGCTCTTCCTCAATAAAGCTTTGTTCATTCATGGTTACGCTCCGTTGTGAAGATGCCGGCGACTCGCCAGTCAACGCCATTAAGATAAGCTGGAGCCGGTCTCCCGACCGCGCCCCTGGCTCGGTCAGGAGACCGGCCAGAGCGCTAACTTAATGACATTGACTCGCCAGTAACTTCTGCAATGCCAGAGTCTGGGTGACGGCCAAGAAGGAGATCAGGACAAACAAGACCGGCCCAGCCAGAACCGTTGCGATGATGGTCACCGCTGTCAGCAGAAAACCCAGCAGGAAGGTGAAGGATGGGTTGCCCGTGGCCAGGATGAAGGCGTTTTTAAACACCAGACGAATTCGTTTGTCCTCCTGCTCGATGAAGAGCGGAAAAAGATAGAGTTGCATCCCACCCCATAAGATCATGAAGTAAAACACGGGCACGAGCAACAAACGGAGAACCCATTGACTTCGGTTGAGGTAGAAGAGAAAGGTGACGACAAGTATGGCGATCAAAGCCATGTCGACGGCGACAAGCTTCCAACTTCTGCCCCAGTAGCTTCTGAACCCCTCGAAGAAGTGATGCCACGTCGTTTGCTCGGATTCTTCCGGATTCGCCAGGCGCCGGGCGACGTGGTACAGGCCGGCCGTCGCTGGCGGCCAGGTCAAGACCGACAGGCTCAACAACCACCACAGGACATTGACGACGATGAGCAGCTCAATGCGTCGAAAGGTCAGGCGCGCAGAAGCGGCCAAGACCAACCAGGCAGCTTCAGCCTTCATGGTGTAAGGGGATTCCAGAATTTAAAACCCCCAAAAAACCCAAGGGTTTCTGAGGAAAATAGGCCATTTTGGGAAGGTGTCTTCTCAATATATGGGGGGACATGTAGGACGATTTGGTAAATCGTCGGGTCGAAATACCATTTCGACCTACATAGCCCCGAAATATTGAGATGATACTTTGGGAGGTTTATTTCCCTGGAAGCCCCTAACTGACTCTTGTCCACCGCAATATCGCCGCTTGCAACCGGAATATGGGACCTCATAATCATTTTTGACTATCAAAACCGGTGACTTTTCCTAGAGTTTTTGCCCGAACTTGATAGTCAAAAATGGTAACTACTCAGGCACTTCGTGCCTACACAAGAAGAGGCCGGAAAAAGGGGTCGGTGGGGGCCGCCCCCACCGACCCCTTTTTCCGGATTTCGCAACTGCGAGGGCGGTCACCTGAGTAGTTACCAAAAATGATCGTCATATGGGGGCGCCGGCGCATTATATGGCACGTCTTGATCCGTGTCAAGCAAGTTAAACGCTATTTGCCCTACCACTTGATCTGAGATATAATGTTACTACTCAGACACTGCGTGCCTGCGCCAAGATAGACCGGAAAAACAGGGTTGGTGGAGGACGGC